>JBGVFW010000367.1:0-38029 GCA_045121315.1 Eubacteriales bacterium | reverse complement strand
AACTTCGTTGCCTCCTTGATTAAATATCGAAGGAATAGAAAATATTACGCCAACAATCAAAACAAAGCAAGCTGCAATTGTGGCTACTCTACGAAACGCAGGTGTCATATAGAACGGTTTCTTGGTCTTTGCGTTTTTTGTTTTGATATACTGTCTGAGTTTTTCAGCATCATCAATCTCGTATGCATTGGTAAGAATTTCTTCGTCAACATTCAATAAGTGTTCGGACAATCTTTCATTGCGAGAGTTTTTCATACTTTGATACCCTCCTTTTCAAGCACCTTTTTTAGTTTTTTTCTCGCGCGGTACAGCTTTACCGAAATGCGGTTTTCATCAAGTTCAAACCGCTGGGCAAGTTCTGCCACTGATTCAAAATACATATATCGGCGCACAAACAGGATTTCAGTTTCGGGATCAAGATCACGGAGAAAATCAGACAGAACGGATTGAATTATCTCGCTGCGTTCATCGCTATCGTCGATCGGTTCTTCTGCCGGCAGACAATCGTCAAGCTCTGAGAGCATCACTATGTAGCCTGTGTTTCTCTTTTGCCTTGTATTATATTTCAGCCTGTTTATGCCGATGCGCCTGGCGATCTTGCAGATATATGCCGTAAGGCTATTCGGTCTGTTCGGGGGTATGGTATTCCACACAGCGAGCAGAACATCGTTAGCACATTCGTCAATATCGCATTCATCGCTCAGAACTTCTCTGATAATCCCTTTGTACAGTCGGGAATATTTATGGGATACTTCATTGAGCGCAGTTTCAGCACGCTCAAACAATAGTTCGATTATTCTGTTATCATCCATAATACTCCTTTCCGTGACAATTGGCACCGCGCGTTATGCCTTTCACTTATTAAGTCAACATTTTATTTCAAATATGACAGGATTATAAGATATTATATCATAATTTTGTAAATTTTTCAATCGTTCCACTTTGATTGTTGTAATGCAACACGAAAGGGGTAACCGTGTGGTCACCCCTCGTAAATATTAATTATTAGAAAGCGTCTCGATCGCAATAGTCATTCCGACCTTGAAAGCATACTCGAAGATGGCTGCTTCGGCGAGGCTTACGTACTCATTCCAACAATCTTGGTACTTTTCAAAGATTGCTTTTTGTTCGTCGGTTAATAGCTTTTCTAAATCCTCATTGTGTCTTGCTATATAACTGATGAGTTCCTTCATTTCCTTGGTGTTGTTTCTGCTGTCCTCTTGCGGTACGATGTTTCCGTGCCACAGCTCGTTGATGATCGATCTCATTGATAAATCACCTCCTGCAAAACAATCTCTTCCGCGATTGCTTTGATGTTGTTCATCTCAGCAACCCAAATTAGCATATCACGAGCTTTTAACTTCTCGTCAATGCCTCTTTCAGCGGCGAGGCGGGGGATAATGGCATCAAGCATTTCATTTGCTTCAATGTCGATTTCGTGCAAGTGAGCGTTCAACTTTCCTTCAGTCAGCAGGGTTGTGTACCTTCCGCGACGGGATTGTTTGATGTAGTCAAGATGCATCCGTCCATACTTGCCAATCTGATAGTCGGTCTGTTCGGGAAGTGCAATATCGGGAATAAGGTGTCCGTTTTCCTCGCGGTATGTACCACCGAGCTTTTCATAAAGATTATCGAAGTTCTTTTTCATTTTCGTTCTCCATTACATTTTATTTTTTATAAGCAAGTATTGTAATGGATTGCCTTTGTGTCTTTAATTAAGTCAGTAGTTGTCAGGAAAAATGACAAGGCATAGATGAACATAAAAAAGGCTCCCTTGTGTAAAGGGAGCTGTCAGCGAAGCTGACTGAGGGATTGTTCCACGAGATGATCAATATATTCACAAACACCCCGAAAATTCTTATGTATTTCTGTATTTGGTATTCTGATAACCGTCAATCCGTATTCTTCAAGAAAAGTGGTTCTTTCTTCATCATATCGCTTTCCTTCCTCGGTATAATGCCCCGAGCCGTCAAGTTCTATGACGAGCTTTGCCTCTGCACAGTAAAAATCCGCAATATACCTTCCGAGAACCTTCTGACGAGAAAAGCGAACAGGATAAGTACGCAAAAAATCATACCAAAGGTGTTTTTCTTCTTTGGTCATATTCTTTCGCAACATTTTTGCAGCTGGGACAATGTCTTTATTATGTTTTCTCTGCATTACAATCCCTCCGTCACGCTATCGCGTGCCACCTCCCTTTACACAAGGGAGGCTTGGGGTGCGGCACTCGTTAAAAAATCATTTACTTCCTTGAGAATCTGTTTAGTGTTTTCAAACGTAAGCTGTTGATACGCTTCTTCAAACGGAAGTATCAAATACAAAAAATCCTCAAAATCCTTGTTTCGTTTTGGCGTTTGATTTTGAAATTTTGCCAAGAAATACACGACCGTTTTAGTGTTCCCATTTTCCATTTGATAGGATATTTCATAACGAAGCGCGCTATTGATTTGAGTATGGATTGATGTTTCCTCCAATGTTTCTCGAAGTGCGGTTTCTTCTTCGCTTTCATTTTTTTCGACATGACCTTTGGGAAATCCGCAATATCCATCATCCTTTGCTTTTACGAGCAAGTAGCAAACTGTTCCGTTTTTTATTGTGTACGGTATCGTTCCGCATGATTTTTCTAACATTCCTAATTCTCCTTTGGTCACGTTTTTTCTTTTCAATCAAAAGAACATTAGTTAATTTACCTTACTTATTATATCACAAAAAAACGCCCTTAAAAGGGCGTTTTTTGTTGACGAAGTCAACTTTGTTCCTTCGTCTTTTTGATTTATTTGACCGTGAGCTCGCTCACACTCACAAATCCGTTCGGACCGCCTGCTTCGCCGATAATTCGAACGCCT
Source organism: Eubacteriales bacterium (assembly GCA_045121315.1). Taxonomy (GTDB): domain Bacteria; phylum Bacillota; class Clostridia; order Oscillospirales; family CAG-272; genus UMGS731. The sequence continues at coordinate 35,183 of JBGVFW010000367.1, read as the reverse complement.
TTGCAGGTCGTGGGAGTTTTGAGAGTGATAACGAATGTTTCAAAAGCATCGCCGTGAGCTTCGAGAGAATCACCAACGGGATATTCGGAGGTTACTTCAACCTCTTTCCATTCGCCGTTTACGAGAACTTCAACGCGGATACCATTCTTGAACCAGCCGCCATCGTTGTTCCAATGGTTGCCCTCTGTAAATTCGATTTTGCTTACTCTCTTGCTTGTTTTATAAATGTAGCCGAAATATGTTTCCGCACCGGGAGTAACGCCAACGTAAGTGTTATACTGTGTATCGTTTGTGGTTCCCTTTTCGCCGTCTGCAATAACCGAGATGTCGTGGTTGCAGCTTCCCTTGGGGCTTGCGTGGCTTGTGATGATAAGCGGAATGTCGTTATCCGTAAATTTAACCGTAGAGGAAGACGTAGTCGCAAGAACGGGAGTGATCTCGCCTACGCTTATGAAGTAATGCGTACCGCCGGGTTTACCAACAAGTCTTACACCGTCGCAGGCAACGGGAGTTTTAAACGTGAATACGTAAACGTCGAAGTTGTTGCCGTGAGCTTCCTGTGTGTTACCCGTGGGATATGCCGTAGAAATAGTTGTTTCGGCAACCTTCCATGTGCCGTTTACGAGTATTTCGATAACGGGAGCTTCCGCAAACCAACCGCCGTCGCCAAAGTGCTTGCCTTCCGTGAAGTCAACGCGGCTGAGCGTGTATGTCTTTGTGAATTCAATGCCGACGTAAACGGAATCTTTCGCTGCGCCACCGTCGTAAGTGTCATACTGGATAGTGGAGCTTGTGTCCGTAACGTAAGGAACAACGCCGTCGAAGATAGTGTTAAGGTCCTTGCTGCCGCCGCCCGTGGGAGCTGTTACGGAGCAGATGGGAGTTCCAGCGATAGTATCTTCGATAACTATCTTTCTTTCTTTTGTGATAGTTGTGCCGCCGGAGCCTACGACCGTGTATTTGATGGTGTATTCGCCTGTATTAGCGTAGTTATAGTATGCGAGGTTTCCGTAAGCCGTAAAGCCGTCGCCCATATCCATTTTAATGGATTCAACAGTTTCATTGCCGACTGTTTGGAGAGTGAGCTTTACAACGCCGTTGCCTTCGTTTGTAACAACAAGGCCCGCATCAAAGGAATCGTCCCACTGTTCGAACTCAACAGCTTTGTATTCCGTGTCTTTTGTAAGCGTCCAAACGCCATCTTTTTCGGTTGCGCCGTTTGCAACGAGAACGTCTTTCATAAGCTTGAAGTTGAGTTCAAGAACTTCGTTGAGGTTATAATCCGTTGTGGAGAATTTTATGCCTGTATAGTTAAGACCTTTTTTGTATTTTTCAGGAATGTTGGAAGCACCGTAGAAGTTACCAAGGATAGAAGCGGCGCTGGAGGGGTTACAGTCGCTGTCTTGACCGCATCTGCCCGCAATGATCATCGTCTGTTCGAAGTCGCCTTCTCCCCAGAGAAGACCTACGAGTATGTAAGCCGCATTGAGTTTAGCGTCAATATTATATGCTCTGGAGCTCATTTCGGGGCATTTGTCAACCGTGCCGTAAGCGTTTTCGAGCTTCTGCCAACATTGTTCCCATGTGTCGCCTGCCGCATAGCTTTCTATAACTGACATCATGGCTTCTTTGAAAGTGGTGCCGTCGGGGATAACGGAAAGACCCGCTTTGATTATCTCGTCAACGGAGTTTGCCGTGTAAGCTGCGGCGTGCATAGCCGTTACAAATACGCCGCCGTAAACGCCGTCGCCATAGTTCATGATGTGACCGATCTCAAAGGAGCGTTCCGCCGCCGCGTTTACAAGGCCGGGGTACATCGGACCCAAGAAGTCACATTCGATCTGCCAGTCGATATCGTCCGCGTGGCCGTTGAAGAGGTAGTGACCGGATTCGGGATATTCGATACCTGCGAGGAGGTTGTTTCTGCCCGCGAGGTTTGCGTGCCAAAGGGCAAAAGTTGTATTTTTGAAGGATTCCGCCATATATTTAACGTCGCAGAATGCGCCGTATTCTTCCATTGCCTCAAGGAAGGGAATCTCAACGTAAAGGTCATCCTGATTGAAAGCGTCGTTGATGGAAACAACTCCTGTGTTCCATTCAGTCATCGCTGTGTTGAGTCTTGCTTCCGTCATAATTTTGCCGGCCCACCCGAACTCTGTCTTAGCGAAAAACGCAACACCGGCCATCTGACCGATCCAGCCGCCGAGGAGCTTGTCGTAAAGTTCGTCTTCGGTAAGAGTGCCGTCAAATTCGGGAACAACGATAGAGGGTGTCGTAGTCGTTTCGGTTGTCTGCTGTGTTGTCGCAGTTGTAGCCGTCGTGTTCGTTGTGTTTGTCGTGACCTCGGGTGTGGAAGTCGTAGCCTTGGTTTCCTCTGTGGACGAGGAAGCTTCCGTTGTGGAAACAGTTGTGGAAGTATCTTCCGTAGTAACGTCCGCCGTGCCGCCGCAGCCCGTGAGGAGCATGGAGCAAGCGAGAATTACCGCGCCCAGTTTAATCAATACTTTTTTCATTTTTTACCTCCTACCTTACAGGTGGAATTTTATCGTTATAGTTTATTTTACCATGTATCGTGTAAAAAAACAAGGGCTAATTCTCCATTCACAAAAAATCTATTTTTCCGCCAACTCCCCGCCTTTTTTTTTGTTAAAATTGTTGTAAAAGGGAGCACAAAATGTTATAATTAAAAAGTATAGAAAATTTTTCGGCAAACAAAATAAATAACCGAAAGGAACAAAAAAATATGAAGAACATCGAAACACTCATCAAAGAAAACGACGCTTCTCTTTCCGTTCTCTATGGTGCGGACGAAGCTGCGCGCACGCGCATTATAAAAGCCGTAGAAGAATTTACAAAGCTCTACGGCGAACAGGAATATTCCGTTTTCTCCGTTTCCGGCAGAAGCGAAATTTCCGGCAACCACACAGACCACAACCGAGGCGAAGTCCTTGCCGCATCGGTTAGCCTTGATATTATCGCCGTTGCCGCCGCAACGGAGGACGGCATGATCCGCATTAAAAGTGAAGGCTTTTCCCGTCATGAAGTTGACCTCGGCGACCTCGACCCCGTCGAAAGCGAGACAGGCACCTCTGCCGCGCTCATTCGCGGCGTTTGCGACGGTCTTGTTAAACGCAACCGCGCTATCGGCGGTTTCTGCGCTTATATGACCTCCTCTGTGCTCGGCGGCAGCGGTCTTTCCTCCTCAGCCGCTTTTGAAGATATGATAGGTAACATCGAAAACCATCTTTACAACGACGGAGAGATAGGATATATCGAAATATCTCAGATATCCCAATACGCGGAGAATAATCATTTCGGTAAGCCCTGCGGTCTTATGGATCAGATCGCCTGCGCTTGCGGCGGTTTCGTTCACATCGACTTTGCTGACCCTGCAAACCCCGTTTGTGAAAAGATAGACCTTGACCTCGCTTCTCACGGCTACAACCTCTGCGTTGTAAACACAGGCGGCTCTCACGCAGACCTTACGGACGATTACGCTTCTGTTCCCGCGGAAATGAAAAAAGTTGCTTCCTTTTTCGGAAAAGAAGTTCTCCGCGAACTCACGAAAGAAGACGTTATTGCAAACATTCCCGCCCTGCGTGAGTTTGCGGGCGACAGAGCTGTGCTTCGTGCGCTCCACTTCTTCGACGAAAACGCAAGAGTTAAAGAAGCATCTCGCTATCTCGCCGCAGACGATATAGACGGTTTCTTCGGCGTTATTAAAGCGTCGGGCATCTCCAGCTCCATGATGCTCCAGAACTATTTCTCCCCAAAATCTCCGGCGGAACAAGGCATTTCCCTCGCGTGCGCCGTTGCGAACAGCGTGCTCACGGACGGCGGCGTTTGCCGCGTACATGGCGGCGGCTTTGCGGGAACTATACAAGCTTTCGTTCCCACGGCAAAGCTTGAAGAATTCAAAAAAGTCATGGAAAATGCGTTCGGCGCGGGCGCTGTAACCGTGCTTTCCGTTCGCCCCGTCGGCATGACGAAAATATTTTAAGAGAGTGACGTAATGCCAAGACTCATAACACTTTTTTCAGGTTCATCGGGCAACTGCCATTACATACGCTCCGAAACGACGGAAATTCTTATAGACGCCGGCGTTTGTGCCCGCTCTATCGAAAATTCCCTCAAGGATATCGGCACGAGCCTTCACAACATCTCCGCAATTTTTGTAACGCATGAGCACGTAGATCACACACGCGGGCTGGAGGTCATCTCAAAAAAATACGGCATACCCGTTTATATGACGGAAGTTTCCGCAAGAGCGCTTGTCAAGGACGAAAAAGCCGCGCTTCTTTCCACGCTTTGCCTTTATCCTCCGTATTTCTCCGCGGCGGTGGGCGATATAAAGGTAACCTCATTTGTCACCCCGCACGATTCCGTTTGCTGTGTGGGCTACCGCGTGGAATTTCCCATGGGCGACGCCATACATAAAATCGGAGTTGCCACGGATATCGGCCACATTGAATCCGACCTCATCGACGCACTCTACGGCGTTGACGAATGTATTATAGAATCCAACCACGATGTTTCCATGCTCATGACGGGACCTTACCCGTATATGTTAAAGCGCCGCATACTCTCCCCACAAGGTCATCTTTCAAACGACGATTGTGGAAAGCTCATTTCCATTCTCGCGGGCAGCGGCACGCACGCTTTCATGCTCGCACATTTGAGTAAAGAAAATAATTACCCGCCCACAGCGGAGCTCACAGCAAAAACAGCGCTCTCAGCTTATCCGAGCGTTAAAATAGCCGTCGCCGCGCCGAACACCCCAACGGAAATATATATATAAGGTAGAACAATGCAAATAAACATCATCTATGTCGGCAATATAAAAGATAAATTTCTCGCTGATGCCGTTGCGGAATACGAAAAACGTCTCGGCGCATACTGCAAAGTGCAGAATATAGAGCTCAAAGAAAGCCGCGTCCCCGAAAACGCGTCCGACGCGGAGATTGCCGCCGCGATTGTGGAAGAGGGCAAACGTATTCTCGCCGCGCTCCCCAAGAAAAGCTATAAAATAGCTCTCGCTGTCGAGGGGAAGGAGTTTTCCTCCCCCGATTTTGCCCGTCAGCTCGAAAAAGCAAAGGATGCAGGAAACGCGCAGATAACTTTTATCATCGGCGGCGCGTTCGGCATGGCGGAGGAGGTCAAAGCCGCGTGCGACCTGCGCCTCTCCGTTTCCAAAATGACGTTCACACACAGAATGATGCGGTTTATACTTCTCGAGCAAGTATACAGAGCATTCAATATACTTTCCGGAGGAAAGTATCATAAGTAGGTAGGAACAAAAACGCCTCAGCGTTTTTGTTTCCAATTCTATTTTTACAAAACAAAATTCTCTTTCCTTTGTTTCTTTAAAAGAAACAGAAAGGCACTTTATGGAATACTTCGTAGAATCGGCAGACGTTGCCGTTATCGGTGCGGGACACGCGGGTATCGAAGCCGCTCTCGCCGCCGCGCGCATGGGCTGCCGCACCATACTTTTCACAATTTCCAACGACGCTGTCGGAAATATGCCCTGCAACCCCTCTATCGGTGGTACAGGCAAAGGTCAGCTTGTCTTTGAAATAGACGCGCTCGGCGGCGAAATGGGCAGAGCAGCAGACAAGGTCATGCTGCAAGACCGTATGCTAAACCTCAGCAAAGGGCCCGCCGTTCACTCCAAGCGCATACAGGCGGATCGCCGTCTTTATCAAGATATAATGAAGAAAACTATCGAGCATACGGAAAATCTTTCGCTTATCCAATCCGAGATATGCGAAATACGCAAGCTCGAAAATAGTGATACCGGCTGCCGTTTTGCCGTTGTTGACAGGCTCTCTGCCGTTTGGCACGCAAAAACGGTCATCATCTGCTCGGGTACGTATCTCGATTCCCGCGTTATCATCGGCGATGTTATATATCCCTCCGGCCCCGACGGTCTTCACCCCGCCGCTTATCTTACAAAATCTATACTCGCTCTCGGCGTAAAAATGCTCCGCTTCAAAACGGGCACACCCCCGCGTATCGACGCGCGCACGGTTGATTATTCCGTGCTTGAACGTCAGGAAGGCGAAGAAAAGCTCACGCCGTATAGCGCCGACACAAATTATGAAGAGCTCGACGCGCGCCCCAAGCTCCCCTGCTACATAGCCTACACAAACGAGGAAACTCACCGCATAATCCGCGAGCACATAAACGAATCTCCGCTTTATTCGGGGCAGATCAAGGGCGTCGGCCCGCGTTATTGCCCCAGCATAGAGGATAAAGTCGTTCGTTTCCCCGATAAAACAAGACATCAGCTTTTCCTTGAACCGATGGGCGACGGCACGCACGAAATGTACCTGCAAGGCTTCAGCTCCTCCATGCCGTCCTATATCCAAGCACAGATGCTTCATTCAATAAAAGGCTTTGAAAACGCCGTCGTTATGCGCCACGCATACGCCATAGAATACGATTGCATAGATTCAACTCAGCTTTCCGCCGCGCTTATGTTTAAGGATATACCGGGGCTTTTCGGCGCAGGTCAGTTCAACGGCACCTCAGGTTATGAAGAAGCCGCGGCTCAAGGTCTTATCGCAGGCATGAACGCCGCTTTGTTTGTACAGAACCGCGAACCCGTTATGCTCACGCGCAATTCTTCTTACATAGGCACGCTTATTGATGACCTTGTTACAAAAGGCACGAACGAGCCTTACCGTATGATGACCTCACGCTCAGAATTTCGCCTTATCCTCCGACAAGACAACGCAGACGACAGACTTTCTGAAATAGGTTACGCCGCGGGGCTCCTTCCCGAAGAGCGCATACTCCGTTTCAGAGAGAAAAAAGCACAGATCGAAGCCGAAAAAGAGCGCCTTCGCGGCGTTATCGTTTCTCCCAAAGACGGCATAAACGAGCTTCTTGCAACCGTGGGAGAGCCTCCCATAAAAACAGGTGTTCGCCTTTCCGAGCTTCTCAAACGCCCGAACGTAACGTATGAGCTCCTCGCTCCCGTTGACCCCGAGCGTAAGCCTTTGCCGAGCGCCGTTGTCTTCACGGCGCAGACCGACCTCAAATATGAGGGATACATCAAAAAAGAAATTGCCGACGTGGCTCGCTTTACAAAGCTGGAAAAACGCCTTTTGCCTAAAGATATTTGCTATAAAAATGTACTCGGACTCTCCACAGAGGCTGCTCAGAAGCTTGAAAAGTTCCGTCCCGTATCCATCGGCGCGGCTTCCCGCATTTCGGGCGTCAGCCCCGCGGACATTTCCGTCCTCCTCATTTATCTGGACATAAAAAATAAAGAGCGCGAACGCGCAGAAAATCAAGAATGAATTGAAAGGAATACCGCTTTGGAAAAACAGGAATTTTTTCAGATTTCCGAACAAGTGTTCGCTAATAATAACATCTCCGAATTTTGGCAGGGCGAAAAAAGAGATATGCTTTTCGACCTTTGCAACATAATGTTGGAGCAAAACAAGGTAATGAATCTTTCTGCCATACGTGACGAAGTCGGCGTTATATGCCGCCATTTTGCAGATTCGCTCACCGTTGCAAAACATATACCCGAGGGTGCAAAGATACTTGACGTAGGAAGCGGCGGCGGTATGCCCACGCTTCCCCTCGCCATCGCAAGACCCGACGTGCAGATAACCGCCCTCGACGCTACTGCTAAAAAGACAGCGTATATCCTCTCCACGGCGCAAAAGCTTGGTCTTTCCAACGTTTCTATTCTCTGCGCCAGAGCCGAAGAACTCGGTATTGACCCCCAATACCGAGAAAAATTTGACGTTGTATGCGCTCGCGCTGTCGCAGAGCTTCGCGTTCTCGCTGAATGGTGTGTGCCTTTTACTAAAAAAGGTGGACTTTTTATTGCTATGAAAGGCAAAAACGGAGAAATTGAGCTTGCAGACGCGAAAAACGCTCTAAAGACACTTCTCGTTTCGCTTGAAAAAGATGATGAATTCAATCTTTTCGACCTTTCTTCGCAAGACGAAGCAGACGCGAAAAGACATATTTTCGTTTTCAAAAAAACAGCTTCCACTCCCGCAAAATATCCCCGCAGAAACGCACAGATACAAAAAAAACCGCTTTAACAGCGGTTTTTTCTTTTTTCTGTTTTTAAAAAGATCGCATCATACACATTATTATAAATAACTAAACTTTTTTTCAAGAAAAATACCTCAAATCATTATTTTTCTTAACATTTCCACAGATATGTTCCATATCTGTGGAAAACTCCCCCTTTACGACGGCACAATTCACGCGACATTTCTTTTTTTCCGTGTTATCATATATCGGAGGTGATATCATGGAAGAACAAGAGTTTTTTTCCACAGGAGAACTGCCAAAAACCGTTGCGTCAAACCCTGCTTCCCTTTTGGGAGGAAAAGCAAAAGCCGTGGTCAAATTCATAAATGTGGCGGATATCATGCCGAACCCGGAAAATCCGCCGAAACAATATACAACAGAGGAACTTGCGCGCCTTGCACTTGATATTTTGCAAAATGGGTTAAAGAATCCGCTCACGCTCGTTTCCGTGACGTATAAAGAAAGAGAAACTTACCAAATTTTATCGGGAGAGAAAAGATTTCGCGCCTGCTTGCTCGCCAGGATAGCGCGCGTGCCATGTACGATAATTTATCCGCAAAAAAATTGCAATTCCGACGACGAACTCATCATGCCACCAAGAAATTATTTTGAAGAAGCGCGAATATACGCCGAAGCAATAAATCGCGGCATTTACACAGAGGAAGACATCGCCGAACATGCAAAAATTACAAAAGAAGAAGTCCACTCAATTCTTTCCCTGCTTGTTTTTACGTCAGAGGAGCAAAAAATACTATTAAATTCGGGAGTTCCCTGTCAAACAGCAAAAAAACTCGCCGTCATGAATCCTCATACGCGACGAGGTTTCTTAGAAACAATAATTCACGGCACAAATATCGCCGCTGTCTGCGCTAAGATCGGTGAAGCATCTCACGATAGTGTTTCGCCTTCACAGCACACCAAATTTTCAATACGCGAAACCGGATTTTTCTTCAATTCCATCAATCACGCCGTTGAAACTATGCGCGAAGGCGGCGTTCATATTGATTGCAGCACACAAGAAACCGATATAAGCACTATAATGACGTTAACCGTGCCGAAAGGAGATAATGTTCCACGTGGAACATAGAATAGTTACAAAAAAGGAATGTTCCACGTGGAACATTCCTTTTTTGTTGTATATATTTTTTGAACAAGATCATATGGCATATCGAACTTTTCCCCTTTGAAAGAAAAAGTTTACCAAAAGAAGCAAGAACCTTGAGGTTTATTGATTATGAAAGGAAGCAACACATCTCCAGCTTTTATTAATTACAATACAAGGCATATTGCCACTTTCAAGAAAGAAAAACTCAAACATAAGGACAAATATATTATTTTTTACGGTGTTCCACGTGGAACATTCCTATTTTTCCCATTTTTTACGTTCCACGTGGAACATTTTTAAAAAAGTGTTTCACAATTTTCTCATATTGATTGACTTTGATAGAACAAGATGATATAATAATTTTACAAACAAAAAATACAGAAAAGGAGGCACTACGTGGCAAAAGTTATTGCTTTTACAAATCAAAAAGGCGGCGTTGGAAAGACAACATCGGCTATAAATATTGCCTCCGCGCTCGGAATTATGGGTAAAAAAGTATTGCTCATCGATTCGGACCCGCAGGGCAACGCATCCAGCGGTGTCGGAGTGCGAAAATCACAGCTTTCCGCATCAACTTATGATGTTTTAATCGGCAGATGCCCTGCGTCCGCCGCTATACAGCAGACGGAATTTGAAAATCTCGACGTTATGCCCTCTACAATGTCCCTCGCAGGTGCAGAATTTGAGCTTGCAGACGTTGAAAAACGTGAATCCCGCCTAAAAACAGCCCTTGAAGAAGTTTCAGACGAGTATGATATCATTATCATCGATTGCCCGCCATCGCTAGGAATGCTCACAATAAACGCTCTCGTTGCATCGGACGGCACGATTTTGCCCATGCAATGCGAATATTTCTCGCTCGAAGGACTTTCGCAGATGATGATGACGATAAAACAAGTCAAAAAGCTCTATAACCCCAAGCTTACGCTCACCGGCATACTTATCACGATGTACAACGGCAGGCTGAACCTTACTCTTCAGGTTATAGACGAACTGAAAAAATACTACGCAAATAAGCTCTTCAAGACGACCATAACGCGAAATGTTCGCCTTTCCGAAGCGCCCAGCTACGGAAAACCAATTCAATATTACGATAAATACGCCAAAGGCGCCGACGCATACGACAACGTAGCAAAAGAAATTTTGGAACGCATTTAAATCCATTTCATAACAAAGAAAGGAGCAAAAATGGCAACAAAAACCAAAAAACCCGCCCTCGGACGCGGTCTTGACGCAATTCTTATCGACAATGAAGAACAAAAAGAGCAGAACGGTGTTTCCGTCGTTCGTCTTTCCGAAGTTGAACCTAACCCCGCGCAGCCCAGAAAAAGCTTTGAAAACGAGCCCTTGGAAGCGCTCGCGGAGTCTATTTCTCAGCACGGCATCATTCAGCCCATAGTTGTACGTCCCAAAGACGGTATGTACATGATAGTTACGGGCGAGCGCCGTTGGAGAGCCGCAAGAATGGCGGGACTTTCCGAAATCCCCGTTATAATCATCGAAGCGGACGACAGAAAAGCCGCAGAGCTTGCTCTTGTTGAAAATATTCAGAGAAAAGACCTCAACCCCGTTGAAGAAGCTCGCGCATACGCCGATCTTATCGAAGAATATTCCTATACACAAGAAGAAATAGCAAAAAAAGTGGGTCGTTCCCGCTCATCTATCACAAACTCCCTCCGTCTTTTGGACTTGCCCGATACAGTTCTCGACAAACTCGCCGCAGGCGAGCTTTCGGAAGGTCACGCAAAGGTGCTTTTAGGCATAAAAGACCGTGAAAAGTTTGAAAAAGCTGCCGAAGCGGTAATTTCACGCGAACTTTCCGTAAGAGAAACGGAAAAACTCGTAAAAGCTCTCAACGCAGAAAAAGAGCAGGAAGAAGTCCACGTCGTTTACGATGTTGACCACACAAAAGCTCTGGAGCAAAAGGTACAATCCATCATCGGTCACACGGTAAAAATCGTTCAAAACGGCAAAAAAAGCAGTATAAATATAGGTTTTTCGGACAATGATGACCTTGAAAGAATACTCACACTGCTCTGCGGTGAACAATTTACAAACGAACTTTAATTTAATTCGCGAAAGGACATAGATCACTCATGATTGATATTAAACTTATCAAAGAAAATCCTGACGAGATCGTCAGAAGATTTAAAGTAAAAGGCAGAGATGCGGCTACCGATATCGCCCGCATTCTCGAACTCGACGGCAAGCGCCGCGCTCTTATTTCCGAAACAGAAGCGCTCAAAGCCGAGCAGAATAGAGAAAACAAACTCATTCCCCAGTATAAAAAAGAAGGCAAAGACGTTAAAGAGATATTCGCAAAGCTCAAAGAGATCGGCAACAAATCCAAGCAGATAGACGCAGAACTCAAAGAAGTTGAAGCAGAATACAACTCTATTATGTATTCCCTTCCCAACCTTCCCGACCCCGATCTTAAAGAAGGCGGCAAAGAAAACAACGAGCCTCTCCGTTACTTCGGCGAACCCAAAAAGTTCGATTTTGAGCCCAAAAACCACGTAGACCTCTGTACAGACCTCGGTCTTATCGACTACGAACGCGGCGCAAAGCTCTCCGGCAACGGTTTCTGGATCTACCGCGGAATGGGCGCAAGACTTGAATGGGCGCTCCTTAACTATTTCATCGATACACACCTTTCCAACGGCTTTGAACTTGTTCTTGTACCGCATATGCTCGGTTATGAATGCGGTTTCACAGCAGGTCAGTTCCCCAAATTTGCAGACGAAGTATACTGGCTTGAAAAAGTAGATGACGAAGAAAGACGCCATTTCATGCTTCCCACAGCAGAAACAGCGCTCGTTTCCCTCCATAGAAATGAAATTCTTGCAGAAGAAGACCTTCCCAAGAAGTATATTTCCTATACTCCCTGCTTCCGCAGAGAAGCAGGCAGCTACCGTGCAGACGAACGCGGCATGGTAAGAGGTCACCAGTTCAACAAGGTTGAAATGGTTCAGTATACAACAAAAGAGGGCAGTGACGCCGCTTTTGAAGAACTCGTAACTTGTGCCGAAAACCTTGTAAAAGGTCTTGGATTCCATTTCCGCACGGTTAAACTCGCCGCAGAAGACTGCTCCGCATCCATGGCTCGCACATACGATATCGAAATTCAGATTCCTTCCATGAACGGTTATAAAGAAGTAAGCTCCGTTTCCAACGCGCGCGATTATCAGGCTCGCCGCGGTATGATGCGTTACAGAACAGCAGAAGGCAAAGTTGAATACTGCCACACGCTCAACGGTTCCGGTCTTGCAACAAGCCGTATTCTCCCCGCACTCGTTGAACAGAACCAGAACGCAGACGGTTCCGTTAACGTTCCCGACGTACTTCGCAAATACGTTGGCTGTGATATAATCAAAGCGAAATAAATTAAACAAAGAGGAGAACTAAAATGTCCAAATTACTCGAACTGCTTGACGTCATCCGAACGGATCCCGATGTCGCAAGTGCAACGCTCGTCATCTGGTCAATCATCCTCGGAACAATACTCGCGCTTTTTATTTCATTTTACAACCGCAAAATCATAGGCAGTTTCTTCCGCGCACTTGTAAAAGCGGGTGCCGTAGACGAAGAAACGGCAAAAACTCTTGACGAAATATCCCAATCGGAAAACGATGCAATTATAAAGAAGCTTCGCCATTCTCAATATACAGATATTGTGACTATTGTAAACGAAGGCGAAGAGCAATCCGCCGTCGGCGCGCCCGTTATAAACGAAAAAACCAAGTTTTACATTGATGAAGAAAAATTAACCCGTGTCAGAGATCAATGGGGCGAGAAAAACGAAAGCGTTTTCGTCCTCATCGGCGGAATAGTGGGCATAATCATTCTGGGTTTGCTCATAACCGTTATCGTTACAACGTCAATAGCAAATTTGTAAAAAGCGTGCTTATGCACACTAGTAGAGGGGCTTACTCCTCCCGCAAAAAATTGCGCAATCCTCATGTTTTTTAACAAATACCCTGCTTTTTGCGAAAGTTCCTTGTAAGGTCTTTCAAGAAAGTAAAGAAAGGAAACAATAAAATGAGCAAAAACGTTCTCGTTGTCGGCAGTATCAATGTTGACTACGTTATCAATACAGACCGCCTTCCCAAACTCGGCGAAACCATCACAGGTTCGGGTTTTGCAATGAACTTCGGTGGCAAAGGTGCAAATCAAGCAGCAGCTCTTGCAAAAGCAGGCTGCACAGTTAAAATGCTCGGTGCCGTTGGCACAGATATGAGCGGAGAACTCGCTGTTAAAAACCTCGAATCTTACGGAATTGACACAACAAGCGTGCTACGCTCCGAAGGTCCCACAGGCGCCGCGGTTATCACGGTTTGCGGCGGCGATAACCATATTATCCTCGACGTTGGCGCAAACGGTACAGTCACCCCGGAAGTTATCGCGGCAAATGAAAACCTCTTTGATTGGGCAGATATTCTCGTAATGCAGTACGAAATTCCCACGGAATCCGTTCTTGCGGCAGCAAAACTCGCTCATGAAAAAGGCAAAATGGTTATCCTCAACCCCGCGCCCGTAAAAGAAGTTACAAAAGAACTTTATCAGTATATAGACCTCATCATTCCCAATGAATTTGAAGCGCAGCTTATCACGGGCATCACACCCGATGATAACGCTTCCGCAAAAGAAGTTATCGACGCTCTCTGCGCTCTCGGTTGCAAAAATGCTTTGGTAACTCTCGGTATCAAGGGCTGCGCTTACATCGTTGATGGTCAAGTTCATTACACAGGCGTTTATAAAGTAAACGCGGTTGACTCCACAGCCGCAGGCGACAGCTTCATTGGCGGTCTTTGCGCAAAAATATGCGACGGTCTTGCAATGGACGACGCAGTTGAATATGCAAGCGCAACATCCGCTATTGCAGTAAGCCGTCATGGCGCCGCTGTTTCCATCCCCGTTGCGGAAGAAGTTAAGGAATTCATGAAAAATAACAAGATTTCCAAAAAGGCTTCCCTTACCTAATCCAAGCTAAAATCCTTAATATATAATGTGTACTCCTTAAAAAAGGGAAAAACCGCACGTTTACCGTGCGGTTTTTTCTCGCCTTTTTCCACGGAAATGTGGAAAACTTTCAGAGCAATTTTTCAAAACGCAAAAAAAGACCTCTTTCGAGGTCTTTTTAGTTTTATTTAATTCATTCAGCAGAGGGGTAAACCGCTTGAATATATACCTGAGAGATATACTTATTGATAGCCGTTTCTTTTTCGGATTCGAAAATCTCAGCGGAAATTTCGTCTTTAACGTCGTCGAAGGATTCGAAAGATGCTTTTTCCACAAGGGAGTTGAAAGTTATAACAGCATAGCAATTCAAACCTGCATGGTAAAGAGGTTCTGCGTAAGTTTTGCCGTTTTCCCAAGCAGTTGTAATGATGTAAGCGTACTCTGTGTTGTAAACCTTTGCAGAATAATTGTAGAAAAGTTTATCTGCCGTGTTATAAGCGTCAGAACCCTCTGTAAGACCGTTTACAGCAACGTAAGCCTCAAACCCTTCAGGGAACATTTCGTCAAAGGAAACGCCGTTTTCAGCCTTAAAATCGGCATCTATTGCGGCAAGCGCAGCATCAAGGTCAGAAACAGGTACAAAAGAGGAAAGGTAGACCTTCTCTTCGCCGGAAAGGAACTGTGAATACATCATACCGTTCTCTATATTATATTTAATATCGGAGGCGCTCTTTACTTCTTCCCAAGATTTGCCTGATTGAAGCATATCTATATAAGATTTAGCATCTGCCAACGCTTCGCTCACGGATACGTCGTCCGTAGCCTGAACAACTATCGTGCTTAAGGAATAGTGGGGATCAATAACGTAATCTGCGGAGTTCGCAACGTAGTAATTGTAAACCTCTTCTTCCGTTGGTTCCGTTACATTCATAATTTTAACGGCTGCAACATCGAGCATTGCTTCATATTTATTGAACATAGTGAAAGCGTCCTCGGAAAGGTTCCAAGCTTCAAGGAAAGCGGCATAACCGCCCGTATAGGAGCTGTCGAAATACTGTGCGTCCTCGAGAGCGGCATCTTTAACGGCTTCTTCGTCAACGGTATAGCCAATCTCTTTAAACTGTGCGTTCATTTCGCGCCAAATGATAGTGTTTTTAACAGATTCCTCAACAACCGCTGTGTAATCGTCGCCAGAAAGAGTCGTTTTTCCGGTAGAAGAAACGTAATAATATGAATTCATCATAAAGAAATCGGAATAATCCGTATCGTTTTCGTAAATGGAATTATCGCCGTAGGTAGCAATAAGCTCACCCTTATCTTTGCCGCAGGAAACGAGCATTCCCGCAAGCATGAAAACGGCGAGAAGCAAGGAAAGTATCTTTTTCGTAGTTTTCATTTTTTTCTCCGTTTTTGAGTTTTTTCTTCGCACGCCGAAAAGCTGATTTTAAAGCCGTCACGGCGCGTTGCTTTTTAGTAATATTTTTATCGGTCGCGTGCGCTCACAGCGCTTCAGCTGCCCAAATTCAAACCATTGAGAACATTTTGCAGTTTTCTTCGAAAAAGAAGCCGTCGGGAAGACGGCTTCTTTAATTTTAAATTAAAATGTCTTTAATTTTAACCTTATTTTCCGCAATCGCCGCCGCAGGATTCGCAATCGGAATCGCAAGAGCAGCTGAATTCAGCGCCGCAGGAAGGGCATTTGATGCTGTCGAAATCCATCGTATCGTCAACGAAAACGTCTTCGCCGCACGCGGGACATTCTACGGAAGCACATTCGCAATCCTCGTCGTCCTCGTCGTAGTCTTCATCATCGTCATCATCGAGATAATCATCATCGTCGAAATCGTCATCATCTTCGTCATCGCAATAAAGATCTTCTTCGACCATACCGAGGTCTTCGTCGATCTCTTCGATGTAGCTGTCAAGATATTCAACATTGTCTTCAAGGTCTTCAATAGATTTTGCCATATCGTCGAGAACATCGATCATAACGGAAATGAGCTTGCCGTTAGTTTCGTTTTCGTCAACCTTCAAACCTTCTGCAAGACCTTTGAGGTATGCAACTTTTTCTGTGATAGTCATGGAAAAAACCTCCCTTTTGAACTACGCACGAATTACGCGCGTTCGATATATTCGCCTGTTCTTGTGTCGATACGGATTCTTGTACCAACGTTGATAAAGAGCGGAACTTTGATCTGTGCGCCCGTTTCAAGTGTAGCGGGTTTGAGTGTGTTTGTAGCTGTATTGCCTGCAAGACCGGGCTCTGTTTCCGTAACCTCAAGTTCAACGAACATGGGGGGTTCTACGGAGAATACGTTGCCTTTGTAGGAAAGTATCTTGCACATCATTTCTTCTTTTACAAATTCAAATGCTTCGGGAAGAACGTCTTTGGAGATGGGCATCTGTTCATAGGATTCCATATCCATGAAGTAGTAAAGATCGCCGTCGGAGTAGAGATACTGCATTTCTCTTCTTTCGATTATAGCGGGGGGAAATTTATCCGTAGGGTTAAAAGTTTTTTCTACAACGCCGCCGGAAATAACGTTTTTGAGTTTTGTACGAACGAAAGCCGCGCCCTTACCGGGTTTAACATGCTGGAATTCAACGACCTGCATTACGTTGCCTTCGTATTCGAATGTGATTCCGTTTTTGAAATCGCCTGCAATTACCATAATTATTTACCTCCATAAGCCGAAAAATTTATCATTCCTCGGCAGATATTTATATGCATATTTTATTTTACATGAAAAACGCGCAAATATCAATAGTTTTTTATAAAAATCTGCGCTTTAGCTCAAAATTTAAGATGTTTTGGGAATATTTTTAAAGAAAAAATATAATTTAACCGATTTTGCAATCGATTATAATACCCTTTTATTATTACACGTTTAAATTATTATAAGCTCCTTGGGGCTGTGTGCAATGTTTACCACGCCGCTCTCGCGTATTTCTATAACGTCCTCTATTCGAACGCCGTATTTTCCCTCTATGTATATACCGGGTTCAACGGAAAATACGTGGCCTTTTTTGAGTTTTTCCCCAAAAGCTCTTGTGGAAAGTCTGGGGCTTTCGTGAATGTAGATGCCAAGGCTGTGTCCAAGGCTATGACCGAATCTGCCCGCGTAGCCTGCATCGTTTATGATGTTGCGCGCAACAGCGTCTGCTTCGCCGCAGTCGCATCCCTCGCAAACAAATTCGCAAGCGGCGAGCTGCGCTTTAAGAACTGTGTCATAAACCTTTTTCATCTCTGCATTGGGGTTGCCGAGGCACACCGTGCGCGTCATGTCGGAGCAATATCCGTTATAGATACAGCCAAAATCCATTGTGAGAAATCCTTTTTCCAGCTTTACGTTACGGGGTACACCGTGTGGACGGCTGGACGCCGTGCCCGAAACGCATATCGTGTCAAAGCTAAGTCCCTGCGCTCCGTGCTTTCTCATATGATATTCAAGTTCGAGCGCAACGTCAATTTCCGTCATATCAGGTCTTATAAGGGGCAAGACCTCTGCAAGAGCCGCATCTCCGATGCTTTCCGCGTGCGCGATGAGGTCCATTTCGTATTCGCTCTTTATCTGCGCCATTTTCGTGATAACGGAAGCCATTTTTGCAAATTCAACGCCGGCAAGTCTTTTCTTGTATCCGTCGAATGTGGAAACGGTTATTTTATTTTCTTCAAAGCCGATCGTTTTTATGCCGCGTTCGGCGATCATCTTGTTTATTTCGTCGTAAAAACTTCCGTTCGGCATGACCACGCGACAGTTCTTTGCTTCTTCGTTTGCCGCTTCGATATAGCGGAAGTCAACAAAAAGCACCGCGTCGTCGCGCGTTACAAAAAGTGCGCCGTCCGTCATGGCAAAGCCCGTAAGATAAAGCACCGTTTTTTCGTCTATGGAAATAAACGCGTCAACGCCTTCGGGAAATCTTTCCTGCAAGATTTTTATTTTGTTGTCCATTCGTATCAACTCCTTATCTGTTTCTTTTCTGTTTTATACAAGCTCAAATGCAACGTATCTTTTATTGACTCTTCGCTTTTTAAAAGTCTGTCACTTCAGCGCCCATTATGGCGGAAAGACCGTATTTGAGCGCGAGAGCGGCAACTTTCCTTTCTCTTTCGTCCTCGCTTTGCAGCTTCGGAAAAAGCTCACGGAAAAGCGCTCCTTTTATGGAAAGGTCGTTTTTAAGCTCCTCGTAATCGCCTATCGGTATAGTCGCGTCGTCCGCTTCTATATAGTAAACGCCGAGCTCGCCCGCCTGCGCGCGTTCGGGGTAGAACGCCGCGTCGTGCGAAACGATGCCGGTCAAACGCACGCGAAGAAGCGTGTCATTTCCGAAGTTTTCGGCTTTTACGGTTTCTTTTATCTTTTCGCACATATCCGCGTGAGTGGAAAGCCCCGTCATGTCGATCTCTGCCTTTTCATATCGCTTTTTGCAGAATCGAGGGTATTCAAAGCTCATGCTGAGAGCGCCGTGCTTTTTCTCCGCGTTTATAAATATTCCGCCTTTCATACCACATTCATCAAACGAGCGCCCTTCGGGGCAGCCGCAGTAAGCATAGTATGTGTTACCTGCTTTCACGGCTTCCCTGCCCGCGTGAATGTGACCGAGCGCTACGTAATCGCAGGCGCTTGCCGCGATATCTTTTTCCGTTATTGGGCAATGCGCGCTGCCTCTGTTCAGCATATCGGCGTGCGCCATAAATATGTTTATTTTATTTTCATTAAGATAAAGGTGGGTGGAAAAAGGATCTTTATCGTAAAAATCTTCTTCATATGCAAAGCCGTATATGTCCACGCCTATATCGTCGAAACAAAATTTTTGAACATTTTCGCTCTTAAAAATGTATACGTTATCGGGAAATTTCGTTTTAAGGTAAGCACTTTTCGGTGTTGCGGGGTCATGATTGCCCGGAGTAATAACAAAACGGCATGAGGGGTTCTCTTCAAACTGTGAAACAATAAGCTCCATTGTTTCCTTTGTGACAAACTCGCTGTCAAAAAGGTCGCCCGCGATGAGCACTATGTCCGCCTCTTTCATCTTCGCATACATCATAACAGAGGTAAACGTGCCGCGCAGCTCTTGCCTGCGCGCCTGCGATTTTTCCACATCAAAAAGAGAAAACGGAGAGTCCAGATGCACATCGCCTATATGTAATATTTTCGGCATTTTTTTCTCCTTACACCGCAAACAGCGGCTATAATTTTTGTATCGTTCGTTTTGCGGACGATAAGACTTCACGGGACGTTGAAAGCGCAGTCCCCTACTATGTTAAAACAAAAGGCGCACGCGAGTGCGCCTTTTGTTTTTTTAATTTTCAACCGTGTATTCGCCGGAAGTAAATTCAAATACGGCTTTGCCGTTTTCCACAACGCTGTGGAGAACTTCGCCGCCCGCCTTTACCTTGCCCGCAAATCTTTCCGGCAGATAGAGCGTACCATGAGCGCCGAAAGGTACTTTAATGTTTATGCTTATCTTTTCTCCGTCCTTATTCCAATCGCAAAGAACCGTGCCGAGCATACTTTCGTGGCTTGCTTTAGCACCCGTCAGCTCGCTGTCGATAGCAGGGCGGAAGATAACGTGGCGGAAACCGGGTTCAGCCTCGTCGGGGGAAATACCCGCGATATATTTATACATAAAGGAGGAAAGGTCGGAGAACATATGGTGGTTGTGAGAACCGCCGCCGTTCCAACATTCCCAAAGAGTCGTGGCTCCGCGGTTTATCCATTCCGCAACGCCGGGGAACGTCTTTTGAAGCACCATCTTCGTGCCTATGTCGCCATATCCGGAAGAACCGAGCGCGTTCATAACGAACTTACAGCCGAGCACGCCGAAATCGAGGTGATCGTCTTTTTCTTTGATCTGCTCGATGAGCTTATTGAGAAGGCCCTGTTTTTCTTCTTCGTTATCGTAAAGCTCGAAGAAGAGCATCGTACCCGTCGCCGTCTGGCAATCGCCCTTAACGGTGAAGGTTTCTTTATCGAAGAATTTATCGCGGAATACCTTGCGGATAGTTGCGGCAAGGTCGCTGTAATATTCTTCGTCCTCTTTGTTGCCGAAAAGGCGGGCAAGTTTCACGACGGTGTTCGCGGCATAATAAAGATAGCCCGTGTCCGAAACCTCAACGGGGCATTTGTAAGAGCCCATATTGACGCCTATAGCGGGTCCTACAAAGGGAGCACACCAGTCGCCCGTGCCGTAGTTAGGCGTGTAATCCTCGCACATAGAGAGCGTGAAATCTATATTTTTCTTTATAGCCTCGTAGCTTTCGGCAAGTATCTGTTTATCGTTGTTGTAAAGGTAGATGTACCACGGTACAGTAATGAGTGCGCTTGACCAGTCAGGTCCCATAAGACCGGAGTAGCCCCAGCCGGGGGAAGGAACGATGCAGGGTATCTGACCTGCAGCTCTCTGAGAAGTTACAAGGTCGTGGCTCCATTTGGAAAGGAAGGAGCGAGTGCCAAAGTTTGTGAGCATCTGCTCGCAGGAAAGCGAAGTGTCGCCCGTCCAACCGTTCTTTTCTCTGTGCGGGTTATCCGTGGGGAACGATTCAAAGTTTGAAAGGCTCGACCAACGGCAGAGGTGCTGAAGTCTGTTGAGCATATCATCAGAGCAGGAAAATTCGCCTATATCTCCAACCGAATTGCAGATAGCAACACCCGTAACGTCCTCAAGCTGAGGCTCGTTTTCCCTTCCCTCTGCTCCTATGACCTCGATATACTGGAAGCCGTGGTAAACAAAAGTAGGGTGCCACGTTTCATCTTTATAACTCTTTTTGGTGTATTTGTCCGTCTGGAATTCGCCTGAACGCACAAAGCAGCCCAAAGCCTTGAAATCAAGCTCACCCGCATCGTCAAGTACGTCGGAATAGCGGAAAGTGAATTTATCTCCCGCTTTGCCCTTTACCGTGAATTCGCCAAAGCCCGCGATATTCTGACCGATGTCGAATATCCAACCCTCTTTGCTCTTCCACCTCTTCACAGCGGGGAATTTTTTGTAAACGCGGATAGGCTCCATCTCCTGCGCTCGCATAACGCCGCCGGGTCCTTTACCGAGCTTCGTCTTATCCCAGCCGTCGTCGTCGTAATCCGCGTCCGTCCATTTGCCGAGCTCCAGGCGAGCATCGTAAAATTCACCGTTGCGTATACCCGTCATCTTGATAGGTCCGTGAGAAAAGCTCTTCCATGTAGTGTCGGAAAGGAGTGTTTGGGCGCTTCCGTTTTTATATGTAATTTTAAGTTCGCAGATCATTTTCGGGAAGTTGCGCCACGTTGCGGCGTTATAATCCCATGCGTCCTCGGTAAAGCAGTTGTAAAAACCGTTGCCAAGCGCCACGCCTATGGCGTTATCGCCCGTGTGAAGAAGGTCTTTAACATCATACTGCATATAATACGTTTCTTTGTCGTAAGAGGAAAAAGCGGGAGAGAGCAAGTCATCGCCCGTCTTTTTGCCGTTTATATAGCTTTCAAAATAACCCAGACCGCAGATGGTAAGGAATGCGCTTTCAACTTCTTTGGAAACGTAGAACGTTTTGCGCAGGTAGTTTGCGCCCTCTGTTCTCTTGTTTGCGCCGCGCGCGCATATCCATTTTGCCGCAAAGCGCTCGGAAAGCTTACCAGTGACGAAATTACCGCCGTAATAACCAGTTTTTTCACCTGCGCCGTTTTCTATTTCAACAGACCAATAATATCTTGTAACGGGAGAAAGTTTTTCGCCCTCGTAAGGAATGAGAACGTTTTCGCCGTTCTCTACCCAGCCGCTGTCCCATACGTCGGGGGCAAGCTCTTTGAGAGCTTTTTCGGAAGAATAAACGCAAATACGGCGTTTTTTCTGCACGTCCCCTTTTAAATCCGACGCTATCTTATATGAAAAACGAGGAAGTGTGTCCACACCGCAGGGGTTTTTCAAATAATTCACCGTCAAATCGTAAATTTTAAGACTCATTTTTGAATTTACCTTTGCTTTCTTAAGTTTTTCGGTGCACTCGAATACACCTATTCATTTTTGGATTATATCATTTTTATTTTGATTTGACAAGTGTTTATACCGCTTTTTGAAAAAAGCGGCTCAAAAACTTTCAATGCACAAATATGGGTATATTTTTTGTTGACCGAGGGCGGATATTGTTGTATAATAAATATATTAAGCTGTATTTTCTAAGGAGGAAAATTTGAAAGAAATAAAACTTTTGGCTTTAGGCGACGTTGTGCGCCCCGTATCGTGCGACCATATTGCAAAAAACCTTTGGCGTTTCCGCAAAGAAAAAGGTATCGACCTCGTAGTGGCAAACGGTGAAAATTCCTCCGACAATGGCGGAATAGACAGAAACAGTGCCCAGACTCTGCTTTCGTACGGTGTGGACGTTATAACGACAGGCAACCACGTTTTCAAAAACAACGACGCAAAAAAACTTTTGGACGAAAGCAAATACGTCATTCGTCCCGCAAATTACCCCGACGCACTCCCGGGTTACGGAAGCACGCTGTTTGACGCGGCGGGAAAAACTTTTCTTTTCATCAACGTCATGGGCGTTGTCATGATGGAGCCGCTTGCCGACCCTTTTTCCACCGTAGAAAAAATACTTGAAAGAAACAGCGGCAAATACGATATCGCCGTGCTAGATATCCACGCGGAAGCGACGAGTGAAAAGCGCGCGCTCGCTTTTTACTTTGACGGCAGGATAAACGCGATTTTCGGCACTCATACTCATGTTCAGACGGCGGACGAGCATATAATGCCCGGCGGCACAGCGTACATCACCGACCTCGGTATGTGCGGCCCGGACAACAGTGCGCTCGGCGTTGACGCAAAATGCATCATAGAAAAGCTCCGTATGCACACGCCCGTTAAATTTACGGTTTCGGGCACGAACGTCACCGCACACGGAGCATTGTTCACGTTCGACGCGGCAACAGGAAAAGCGCTGAGCGTGGAGAGAGTTAAGTTTTAATTCGCTTGAAGTGAAAATTTAAAGAAAATATTATTATTTAACGAGGATACATCAAAATGAATCAGATCAAAGATATAACGCTCGCACCCGCGGGCCACGCAAAGATCAACTGGGTAAAAGATTATATGCCCACTCTTTCGGCTATCGAAAAAGATTTTATAAAAACAAAGCCTTTCAAAGGCTTGAAGATAGCCATGTCCATTCACCTTGAGGCAAAAACAGCTTACCTCGCTACCGTTCTCAAAAACGGAGGAGCAGACGTTTATGCCACGGGCTGCAACCCGCTTTCTACCCAGGACGATGTTGCGGCGGCTCTCTCTGAATACGGCGTTCACGTTTATGCCGTTCACGGCGATGACGAAGAAGCGTACACAGCTCGCCTGCGTAAAACTCTTTCCTGCAAACCCGACCTTATGATAGACGACGGCGGCGATTTTATCGCGCTTCTTCACAGCACGGACAAAGACCTCGGCGTAAACCTCATCGGCGGTTGCGAAGAAACCACAACAGGCATCCACCGTCTTCGTCAAAGAGAACGCGCTGGCACTCTTCTCTACCCCATGATAGACGTAAACGACGCAGACTGCAAGCATCTTTTCGATAACCGTTACGGCACAGGTCAATCCACTCTCGACGCTATCATGCACACGACGAACCTTATCATCGCAGGCAAAACAGCGGTTGTGGCAGGCTATGGCTGGTGTGGCAAAGGTATCGCTATGCGCCTCAAAGGAATGGGCGCGCGCGTAATAGTGACGGAAATAAACCCCGTAAAAGCTCTTGAAGCGGCTATGGATGGTTTTTCCGTTATGAAAATGGAGGAAGCCGCTCCTTTGGGCGACCTCTTTATCACAGCAACAGGCTGTAGCGACGTTATCACGCGCAAACATTTTGAAGTTATGAAAGACGGCGTTCTCCTTGCAAACTCAGGTCACTTTGACGTAGAAATCAATAAAAAAGACCTCGTTTCTCTTTCCGTCGCTCATGAGGAAAGAAAACCTTGCATTGAAGGCTTTACGATGGCTGACGGCAGAAAGCTCAATCTTCTTGCCGAAGGCAGACTTGTAAACCTCGCCGCCGGCAACGGTCACCCCGCAGAAATTATGGACATGAGTTTTGCAATTCAAGCAAAAGGTCTTGAATATCTCGCAAAGAACCCTAAGAAAGAACCGAAACTTTATGCAGTTCCCGCAGAGATAGACAAAGAAGTTGCAAGCGTTAAACTTGCAAGCATGAAGTTGGGACTTGATGTTCTTACGGAAGAACAGAGAGAATATCTCGGAGTATAAAAATTGCAGGCGTATCGAAAGATACGCTTGTTTTTTTACTCCAAACTTTATAAGGTAAATATTATTATATATATAATTATAAATATATATTAAACTCTTGAATTAGATCGAAAAATATGGTATAATATACGTATTATTATGGGCAACTATATTCATGCCCAAAAAAGGACGGTTTTAATGGACTCATACAGAGATATATGGAATCTGGTGTTAAACGCTCTTTCCAAAAAATTTTCCGACGCGGCAATGGACCTTTGGTTCAACAAGCTCACACTTGTTTACCTTGACGATTCCATTGCGATCATCACAACACAGAGCGACGGTTTCGTTGCGTTGCTCAATAAAAGATACGCGCCCGAAATAGAACAGATACTTGAAGATATCCTCAGCTTCCACGTAAACGTTAGAATTTACGCTGAAAAAGGTTTCGACCTTGACAGAGCAAAAGCCGAGACACTCCTGGAAAACACCGACGAAGCGGTAATTTCCCAGAGAGAAGTCGCTATACCTGAAAGTAAAAACGACGACTTTTACAGCGACGATAAAACAGAGCGCACTATCACCTCTTTCGACGCAAACTACACATTTGAAAACTTCGTAGTAGGCGAATCTAATAAGTTCGCTTACAAAGCCAGCCGCGCCGTTGCGGATAACCCCACGGCATATAACCCTCTTTTCATCTACGGTCAGAGCGGTCTTGGTAAAACTCACCTTATGAAAGCCATTGCTTCCGAGGTTCTAAAAAAAACCCCCGAAGCAAACGTTATCATCGTTAAAGGCGAATCCTTTACCAACGAACTCATCGAAGCCATTGCAAAAAAGGATACGGCAGGATTTAAAGAAAAATACAGAAAAGCCGATATGCTCCTCATAGACGACATTCAGTTTATTGCAGGTAAGGTTTCCACTCAGGAAGAATTTTTCCACACGTTCAACGCACTTTACGAATCCAACAAACAGATAGTTCTCACCTCCGACCGACCGCCGAAGGATATGAAACAGCTTGAGGACAGACTCCGCAGCCGTTTTGAATCCGGCCTTATTATCGATATCCAGCCGCCGGACGCAGAACTTCGCATAGCTATTCTTAAAAGAAAAGCTATGCTTATAAACCTCGATATATCCAACGAGGTACTCACTTTTATCGCCGAAAACGTAAAGAACAACATAAGACAGATAGAAGGCGTTATCAAAAAACTCGGCGCATACAGCTTTGTAAATAACAAACCCATTACCATCGATGTTGCAAAGATACAGCTCGCCGGTGTGCTCAGCGGCAAAGAATCCCCCGAAGTGACTGTCGAACGAATCATTTCCGAGATCGCCAAGAAATATCACATCACGGCGGAAGAGATAAAGGGCAAAAAACGCTCCAAGGACGTTGCCATGGCGCGTCATGTTGCCGTTTACGTTATCAGAAAAGCAACCGATATGTCGCTTAAGAGCATCGGTAAAATATTTGACCGTGACCATACGACCATGATGTCCTCTCTCGACGTTGTTGATGCAGAGATGGAAGCGGACGCAAATTTCGAGCACGAGGTCAATGCACTTATCCGCGAATTCAAGAACTGAATGGTGTCGGAAAATGTTGAAAAAAGTTTTCCACATTTTGTGGAAAACAATGTTGAAAACTCAAAAAAGCCTTGCCACGTCAAAACTTTTTCGGTGAATTACGTTGTTCGAAAGCTTGTTGATAAACGGTAAAAAATATGTTGCAAAGGAAAAAGCTTCATACATATGTTTTTTCGTGCAAATTTTATTTTCCACAGAGTTTTTCTTTTTCAACACACACTTTTTCCGCTTTTTCCACTTTTTCAAAGTTTCGTTTTACAAGTTATTTTTAAAGCGCGAAAACTTCCACAAAAAATCACTGAAAAATCAACTGCGAAAAAATGTATCCGCGTACCGAAAACACTTGATTAAGACTCGATTTTTTGAGTTTCCACAAATTCAACACGTACTACTTTTTCTACTACTACAAAAATTTTTATTTATTTTTATTTTTTTAAAAAAAGAGAAAAAATTTTGCGAAAAACAATATATAATCAAAATCGGATGTGAAAAAAGTTTCACATCCCTGTAATTTAATATAAAAATAATACTCTTTTTTGAAGAAAGTTCTTTGCTGAGCTTTCTTTCAAGAAAGCGAAGAAAAAGAAAGGGGAAAAAATGAAAGCAACATTTGAAAAAGAAGCGCTTTTGCTCGCTATCACCCGCTCGCTTGGCTGTGTTGCGGAAAAGATGACAAGCGTCATAGAAGGTATATTCATAAATACGGTCGGCGACGACCGCTGCCAAATTTGCGCTTACGATATTGAAAAAGGTATAAAAACCGAGATCAGCGCAACTGTTCACGATCCCGGCAGCCTTGTCATCAACGGAGCAAAGCTCGCTTCCATTGTAAAGTATATGCCCGCAGAGGTCACGCTCGAAACGGGAGAAAATAATATTGTAACGGTTGCTTCCGGCAGATCGAAATTCCAGCTTCACTACCTTCCCGGTAGCGATTTTCCGAAAATTCCCGAATTTTCGCCCGAAAGACATTTTGAGCTGCCCCAAAATATGCTCCGCAAGATAATAAACCAAACGGCGTTCGCAATTTCGCACGACGAAACGCGCCCTGCACTCACCGGTCTTTATATCGAGATCAACTCTGACAAGATAAAAGCCGTTGCCTGCGACGGTTTCCGCCTTGCAGTGCGCGAAATCCTTACAAAAACAGAAATATACTCAAAAACGGGAGAAGAAGAGCTCTACTTCATCATTCCCGGAAAGACAATAACCGAACTTTTGCGTTTGCTTGAGGATAAGGACGATCCCATTAAATTCAGTCTTACGAGAAAGCATATAATTTTCTCTCTTAAAATGAAATACGGTTCCGAAGAAAAAGAAACCGTTATGTTCTCTCGCCTTGTTGACGCAAATTATATTGAATATCAGAGATTTTACCCCAAGGACTGCAAAACGTTCGTAACGGTAGAGCGTGACGCACTCGAGGACGCGCTCGAACGCGCTTCCCTCGTTACAGAGGACAGAGTTCAGGGTCAGGTAAAGAGTGCGGTTAAGTTCAATTTCACAAACGGACTTCTCAACGTTTCCGCTATTTCCATAAACGGCAAATTCTTTGATGAAATTCCGATTGAAAAAACGGGCGCAGACCTTGTTATCGGCTTCCCTTGCAAATATCTTATCGAAATTTTGCGCAGCACGGACCAGCCCATACTCAAGCTTTCCCTTACTTCCGCTCTTATGAGCATGGTTATCGAAGGCGAAAGTGAAAGCGGAGATTCCAAGTTCCTTTACCTTGCACTCCCTGTTAAGATGAGAGAAAACTGAGTTATGTACCTTGAAAGTGCTGTTTTTGAAAATTTCAGAAACATAGACAGCTTTAATTTTTCATTCGAAAAAGGCGTAAATATTTTTTACGGCAACAACGCACAGGGAAAAACGAACGTCCTTGAAGGAATTTACCTTTTTGCGGGCGGAAAAAGCTTCCGCCATGCGAAAGAGCGCGATATGATATGCTTTGAAAAAGAAAACGCGCGCATATCCCTTACTTATGCGACAGAACAGCGGCAGAATAAGATGGAGATAAGGCTTTCGCGCGGACTTAAAAAGCAAATGTACAAAAACGGCGTCAAAATTTTGAAGGCTTCCGAATTTATCGGGAATTTCAAGGCGGTGCTCTTCTTCCCCGACCATCTTGGGATAGTTAAAAACGAGCCTGCCATACGCCGAAACTTTATAGACAGCGCAATTTCGCAAATAAGCCCGTCGTATCTTGCTGCACTCATGGAATACAGCAAGATATTGGAGCAAAGAAACGCTCTGCTTAAAAATTATATGAACTACGGCACGTCGTTTGATATGACGTTTTCCATTCTTTCAGAAAAGTTGGCTGTGTGCGGGGCACAGATAACCGCTGTTCGCGCAAAATACATTGAAAGCCTTGGAAACATCGTTGACGTTTGCCTTAACGATATGACGGGCAGTGCGGAGCACGTTTCGTTTGATTATATAACGAATATAAGCAC
The DNA here is from genome assembly GCA_045121315.1 of Eubacteriales bacterium. Lineage (GTDB taxonomy): Bacteria > Bacillota > Clostridia > Oscillospirales > CAG-272 > UMGS731. The sequence goes on along the minus strand of JBGVFW010000367.1, from coordinate 6,785 downwards.
TCGCGCGGGAGAAGAACTTTTCGATCCGGCCGAAAACGAGGCGAGGTACAGAAAGAGCCTTTCACAGAACATGGAAAAGGAAAAAATACTCGGCGTGACGCTTTCCGGCGCGCACAAAGACGATTTTGAGATCAAACTCAACGGCAGAGCCGCGAAACTTTTTTGCTCTCAGGGGCAGCAGCGGAGCATTGCCCTCGCAATGAAGCTCGCGGAAGGTGAGATCGCGCGCGAAAGAAGCGGAGAAATGCCCGTGTTTCTTTTTGATGACGTGCTTTCGGAGCTTGACAGCGAGAGGAAGAATTATATCCTTTCCAAACTTTCGGACAGACAGGTTATTATCACTTCGTGTGCGCAGAGCGATTTTGACAGATTTATAGAAAATTCCGACTCAGCTCAAAAGGTATACGTCGAAAACGGGACGTTTTCGTACAGATAAAAAGGAGTTTTCTTTTTATCTGTAAAGGTGTTAAAACGATAAATCGTTTTAACAAAATAATTTATTATACTCACTTTTTCTTTTTGAAAGAAAAAGTTTGATAAAATAAAATTACAAAAACGCTTGAAAGCGTTTTTGTTTCCATAATTTTTTTCAGAAAGTGAGAAAACTTTATGAAAAATATGTACCTCCACATCGGCAACAACAAAATAGTACGCACGAAGGACGTTATAGGTATATTCGACGCTGACACAGCGACAGTATCAAAGACCACGCGAGCGTACCTTTCCGAAAAGGAAAAGAGCGGCGCGCTCACCACGGCAACAGACGAAGTGCCGCGTGCGTTCGTCCTTTACGGCGATAAAAACAACGAAAACATTTGTTTTTCGCTTCTTTCCGCAAAAACTTTGGTTCGCAGAAACGAAGCAGAAAACGAGAAATAAAAAATCAGAGTCTTCGAATTCGATTTTTTGAAAGGATCAAAACATGGCAGAAGAAAAACACGTTTATGAAGACGAGCAAATACAAGTGCTCGAAGGTCTTGAACCTGTAAGAAAACGCCCCGGTATGTATATCGGTTCCACTTCCGCGCGCGGTCTTCACCACCTCGTCTATGAGATAGTGGATAACTCCATCGACGAAGCGATGGCGGGCGCGTGCAACGAGATCGAAGTTACCTTCCACCCCGACGGCAGCGTTTCTATTCAGGATAACGGACGCGGTATCCCCGGCGGTATAAACGAAAAAACCGGTATGCCCACGCTGGAAGTCGTTTTCACGGTGCTTCACGCGGGCGGTAAATTCGGCGGCGAGGGCTATAAATTCTCCGGCGGTCTTCACGGCGTTGGCGCGTCGGTAGTAAACGCTCTTTCCGAATGGACAGAAGTTGAAAATTGTCACGAAGGACAGATGTACACGGAAAGATTTGAACAAGGCAGAGTGGTTCGTCCCTTCTGTAACGTGGGCGAATGCGGCGAACGTCACGGTCTTTATGTTCGCTTTAAGCCCGACCCCGAAATATTCCGTGAAACGACAGAGTTTGATTACACCACGATTCTCAACCGTATGCGCGAGCAGGCGTTCCTTAACGCAGGCATAAAGATAATTGTTATCGACGCGCGCGGCGAAGAGCTTGTTAAAAACGAGCTTTTCTATGAGGGCGGTATAAAGAGTTTTGTTGAACATCTCAACGAAATAAAGCACGGCGCGGTACTGCACGACGTTATATATATGAGAGCCGAAGCGAGCGATAAAACCGCAGAGATAGCTATCCAGTATAACGACAGCTACAACGAAACGCTCATGACTTTCGCAAACAATATCAACACTATTGAAGGCGGCACACATGAGCTCGGCTTCAAAATGGCGATAACGCGCGTTATCAACGATTTTGCGCGCAAGAAAAATATCCTCAAAGACGCAGACAAGGCGCTCACGGGCGATGACGTGCGCGAGGGTCTTTGCGCCGTCGTTTCCGTGAAGCTGCGCGAAGCTCAGTTTGAAGGACAAACAAAAGCAAAACTCGGCAATTCAGAAATGAGAGGCTTTGTTGACTCCCTTGTTTCCACCAAACTTTCAGAATTTTTCGAGGAAAATCCGAGTGTTGCAAAAAATATCATAGAAAAATCCCTTGCGGCTTCCCGTGCAAGAGAGGCGGCAAGAAAAGCAAGAGAACTCACACGACGCAAAGGCGCACTTGACGGTGCGGGCTTGCCGGGTAAGCTTGCAGACTGCCATGAAAAGAACGTAGAGCTTACAGAGCTTTACCTTGTCGAAGGTAACTCCGCAGGCGGTTCTGCAAAGGACGGACGCGACAGCCATTTTCAGGCTATCCTCCCTCTTCGCGGTAAGGTTCTCAACGTTGAAAAGAGCAGACTTGACAAAGTTTACGGAAACTCCAGCCTTATTCCGATAATTCAGGCTTTGGGCTGCGGTATCGGCGAAGATTTCGACCCCGCAAAGCTTCGTTACGGTAAAATTATCATTATGGCCGACGCCGATGTCGATGGTTCCCACATTCAGATACTTTTGCTTACATTCTTCTTCCGTCACATGAGAAAGCTCATAGAGGATGGGCATGTATACCTCGCGCAGCCGCCGCTCTTTAAGGTTTCAAAGGGTAAACAGGTGCGCTACGCATTCTCTGATGACCAAAGGGACTTGTACCTCGCCGAGCTTGGAAACGGCGCACAGGCTGAACGCTACAAAGGTCTTGGTGAAATGGACCCCGAACAGCTTTGGGAAACAACAATGGACCCCGAAACGAGAACGCTTTTGCGCGTTGATATAGAGGACGCTATGGCTTGCGACGAAATGTTCAGCATACTTATGGGCGACAAGGTTGAACCCCGCCGCGACTTTATCGAACAGAACGCAAAATACGCGGTCAACCTCGATATCTAATGAATGGACGGTGTGAAAAATGGAAAAAGAACATAAAGATATATCATATCAGAATCAGAAGATAGTCGATATCCCAATGGAAAAGCGCGTTAAGACCGCGTTTATCGAATACGCGATGAGCGTTATCGTGGCGCGTGCTCTTCCTGACGTGCGCGACGGTCTTAAACCCGTACACCGCAGAATTCTTTACGCGATGTACGAGGATAAGCTCACATATGACAGACCCTTCTGCAAATCCGCAACGACGGTCGGCAACGTGCTTGGTAGATATCACCCGCACGGCGACACGGCTGTTTACGATTCTATGGTTCGTTTGGCGCAGCCTTTCAATATGCGTTATCCACTCATTGAGGGTCACGGTAACTTTGGTAACGTGGACGGCGACGGCGCAGCTGCTTACCGTTATACGGAAGCAAGAATGAGCAAAATTGCAAACGCAATGCTCACGGATATCGAAAAGGACGTAGTTCCTTTCTCCCCTAACTTCGATAACAGACTCCGCGAGCCGGACGTGCTTCCCTCTCGCTTTCCTAACCTGCTTGTAAACGGTTCCGTAGGTATTGCCGTAGGTATGGCGACAAACGTGCCTCCACACAACCTTGGAGAGGTTATAGACGGTACGCTCCACCTCATCAAAAATCCGGATGCAAGTGTTGCAGAACTTATGACGTTTATCAAGGGTCCCGATTTTCCCACAAACGGTATTATTTGCGGTACATCCGGTATTTATAACGCATACAGAACGGGCAGAGGCAGAATTATCGTCCGCGCCCGCGCCGCTGTTGAAGAGGAAAAACGCCGCATAGTTATCACAGAGATACCTTATCAAGTAAACAAGAGTATGCTCGTTGAAAGCATGGCAAACCTTGTTAAGGATAAAAAAGTTGACGGCATCACTGCTATACGCGATGAATCCGGCAAAGCGGGCATGAAGATAGTTGTTGACTACCGCCGTGATGCAAACGGTGCTGTCATACTTAACCAGCTTTATAAATATACACAGCTTCAGGACACTTGCGCCGTAAACATGATAGCTCTTGTAAACGGCGAACCCAAGCTCCTTGGCCTTAAAGAAATTCTTGAACATTACATCAAGCATCAAGAAAACGTCATTCGCCGCAGAACAGAATTTGACCTTGAAAAGACTCGCGCAAGAGTTCATATACTCGAAGGCTTGAAGGTCGCTATCGATAATATCGACGAGGTTATCAAAACAATACGCGCGTCTGCTTCGGTTACGGAGGCGAGAGATGCTCTCGTTGCACGCTTTAACCTTTCTCAGCTTCAGGCGCAGGCTATCGTTGACATGACGCTCGGTAAACTTTCCGGCCTTGAAAGAATAAAAGTTGAAGAAGAGCTTGCAACAAAACTTGCGCTTATCAAAGAACTTGAGGAAATTCTTGCAAACGAATCCAAACTTCTTGATATCGTTTCAAATGAACTCCGCGAAATAAAAGAAAAATTCGCGGACGGCAGACGCACGGAGATCGCAGGCGCTATCGACGATATTATCGACGAAGACCTCATTGAAAGAGAAGAATGTGTCGTAACCATCACGCGAGACGGTTATATCAAACGCTCCTCCGCTTCCGTTTACTCCGCACAGCGCAGAGGCGGCAGAGGTATTCGCGGCATGAAGACGAAAGAAGAAGATTTCGTTGACGACATCATTATTGTAAATTCTCACAGTTACCTGCTTATGTTCACAGACTGTGGCAAGGTTTACATGAAGAAAGTATACCAGATTCCCGAAGCTTCCAATATTTCCAAGGGTACGAATCTTGTAAACCTCATTGAGCTTGACAAGGGCGAAAAAGTAACGTCAGTTATAGCTATCAATGGTTTCGAAGATAACGAATATTTCGTAATGGTAACTAAAGGCGGCGTTGTGAAACGTGCCAACGTTAAAGATTTTGAATTCCAGCGCAAGGGCGGTAAGATAGCCATGAACCTCGACGAGGGCGATAAGCTCGAATTCGTTAAACACACGACGGGCGAAAACGATATCGTTATTGCAACGAGAGAAGGCAAAGCTGTTCGATTCAGCGAAAAAGAAGCGAGAGTAATGGGCAGAACGGCGCGCGGCGTGCGCGGTATTAAGCTCAAAGAAGGCGACTATGTTGTAGGCGTTGCTATCGTTGATGAATCTAAGATGCTCATCACCGTTACGGAAAAAGGCTACGGTAAACGAAACGGATTTGACGGTTACACGGCGCACAGCCGCGGCACTTCGGGTGTTCTTTGCCATAAGCTTACGGATAAGACGGGTAAACTTGCGGGCATTGCAACCGTTGCCGAGGATGACGATATCATGATAATCACGAACGAAGGTATTCTTATCCGTATGCCCGTTTCCGAAGTTAGCGTATACGATGGCAACTCGACGGTGGGCGTGCGCGTAATGCGTCTTGACGAAAACGCGGTCATCGTAAACTTCGCGGCAACGAAATCCGAAGCCAAAGAAGAAGCGGAAATAAACGCGGCTATTGAAGAAAGTGATAAAGAAGCGACAAATTCTGTTTCTGTAATCACTGACGAGGACGAGATTTAACGATAATTGATATATTATTAAAAACTTGATTTAAGGGCGGATATTTTCCGCCCATTCACTCTTAACTATAATTTAAGGAGTATATATGGCAACAAAAGCAAAGAAAAAAGCGGTCGTTTCCTCTGCTCCCATGGATGCGGAAGAAAAAAAGAAAGCGCTTGCCACAGCGCTTGCACAGATTGAAAAAGATTTTGGAAAAGGCACTATCATGAAGCTCGGCGACAACGCACGCATGAACGTGCAGAGTGTCCCCACGGGCTCGCTCACGCTCGACCTTGCTCTCGGTATAGGCGGCGTGCCGCGCGGCAGGATCGTTGAGATATTCGGACCGGAATCTTCGGGTAAAACAACGGTTGCGCTCCATATCGCGGCAGAGGTTCAGAAACTCGGTGGCGAGGCGGCGTTCATCGACGCGGAGCACGCGCTCGATCCCGTTTATGCAAAAGCTCTCGGCGTTGATATAGACAAGCTTCTCGTTTCACAGCCCGACAGCGGCGAACAGGCTCTTGAAATTACGGAAGCACTCGTTCGTTCCGGCGCGGTAGATGTTATCGTGGTGGACTCTGTTGCCGCCCTCGTTCCTCAGCAGGAAATAGACGGCGTTATGGGTTCTTCTCACGTAGGTTTGCAGGCACGCCTTATGTCGCAGGCTTTGCGTAAGCTTTCCGGCTCCATTGCAAAGACAAACAGCGTCGTTATTTTCATCAATCAGCTCCGCGAAAAAGTCGGCGTTATGTACGGCAACCCCGAGACGACTCCCGGCGGACGTGCGCTTAAATTCTATGCCTCCGTTCGTATCGACGTTCGCAAAACGGAAACACTCAAACAGGGCGGCGAAATGTACGGCAACAGAGTTAAATGTAAGGTGGTTAAAAACAAGGTTGCTCCCCCCTTCAAAATTGCGGAATTTGATATTATTTACGGCAAAGGTATTTCAAAATCGGGTGAGATCGTTGATATAGGTATTGAGCTCGGTATAGTTCAGAAGAGCGGCTCTTGGTTCTCCTACAACGGCGAACGAATCGGTCAGGGCAAGGAAAATGCGAAGGAATTTATAGAATCAGATCCCGCTTTGCTTGCGGAAATAGAAGAAAAGATCAAAGCGCAGAAGGATAAGATAGACCTCGCTTCTGGCGACGCATATTCGCTCGACGATGACGACGAGCTTCCGCCCGATGAAGATTTCGACATGGAAGACGGCGACGAGGACAAAGAAAACCTCGATCTTCGCATACTTGACGTTTCTGCGGACGACTGAGCAAAATGAAGATATCACTCTATGCCGTAAACCCTGTTTCGGGCGGCGAGGAAACCGAGCTTTGCTTTGAAATTTCCGACGGGGAGCACGTCGAAAGACGAAAGCTCACCGACACGGCGGAAATGTTTTTTGAATTG
>JBGVFW010000366.1:0-5218 GCA_045121315.1 Eubacteriales bacterium | reverse complement strand
TTGCGGTTTTCCCAAAAAGCTCCGAGGAAATGATGGGGTACGTTTGTTTCCACGCGGAAGGCGAAAAATACGACCTCGGCTATTGCTTCCATTCCGCCTATCACGGAAAAGGCTACGCTTTTGAAAGCTGTACGGAAATAATGAAATATTTTGCGGAGCAAAAAAATGTAAGGACATTTACTGCGGGCACGGCTATGGAAAACATTCCTTCCCGAAAACTGCTTGAAAAGCTCGGATTTACTCTGCAAGGAACCCAGCCTCTTTCTTTTCACAAAGATGAAAACGGAAACGATATCGTTTTCACGGGCGGAGATTTTATAAAAGCTTACGAAAGAGAAAACATATGACACCGCCGATCTTCAAAAACAAAAAATTAAACGTGCAAAAGCTGATCGATTTCGGATTTGCCGAAGCTGACGGTGGGTATATTTTCCGCACGCTTATCGCATACGGGCAAATGGAAATGACCGTTTCCGTCGCATACAACGAAAACGTCAGCGCCCACATATGCGACGCAGATACGGGCGAAGAATATGTACTTCACCGCGTGCCCGGTGCCGTGGGCGAGTTCGTTGGAAAAGTCAAAGAGGAGTACGAAGCGACGATTTCGCATATCGCGGAAAAATGTTTTGAGCCGGACGTGTTCAAAAGTGAGCAGGCGGTAAAGCTCATCGCTCACGTCCGAGAAAAATACGGTGACGAACTCGAATTTCTCTGGCAAAAGTTCCCCGACAACGCCGTTTGGCGCAGAAAAGACAACGCTAAATGGTACGCAACTCTCCTCACGGTGCCACGCCGAAAGCTTGGTCAAAGCTCAAATAAAATCGCCGAAATACTGGATCTGCGCATGAAGCCCGATGATATAGAGCGCATGGTCGATGGTGAAAAATACTTTCCCGGATACCACATGAACAAAAAACATTGGATAACCGTATGCCTCGACGGCACGGTATCTTTTGAAGAGATATGTGCCCGCCTTGACGAAAGCTTTATTCTTGCAAATAAATAAGCCAAATGTGCAAGCGAAGTTCGGCTCAATGATTTTTCAAAATACGTTTTTAATAAAAAAACATATTACTATTGCAAAACGAAAAGAAATCGTGTATAATAGCAATGCATCATTTCGGGCAGCAGGATAAGTTCCCGCCGCCCGATATTTTTGTTTATTTAAAAAATCTCTCGGAGGAAAAAATGCAAAGAGAAAATCTCAAAAGCCGCCTCGGCTTTATACTGATAAGTGCGGGCTGCGCTATCGGCGTAGGCAACGTATGGAAATTTCCGTACATTGCGGGGCAAAACGGCGGCGGTTGGTTTGTGCTTATCTATCTTATTTGTCTTGTCGCGGTCGGCGTTCCCGTTATGACGATGGAATTTGCGATGGGCCGCGCGAGTCGAAAAAGCCCCGCAAAACTTTACGATCCGCTTGAACCCAAGGGCAGCAAATGGCATATCCACAGCTTTTTTGCCGTTGCGGGCAACTACCTGCTCATGATGTTCTACACCACGGTCGCAGGCTGGATGCTCTATTACTTCTTCCATACAGCAACGGGTAAATTTGAAGGACTTGATTCCTCAGCGGTTCAATCCGAATTCGGAAATATGCTTTCCGACCCGCTCTCCATGACGATATTCATGTCGATAGTCGTTTTGCTCGGCTCGCTCGTCTGCGGCTTCGGCGTGCAAAAGGGACTTGAAAGAGTTACAAAATACATGATGATAGCGCTTCTTGCTATCATGGTGGTGCTCGCCGTAAACAGCATTTTCACGGACGGCGGCGTGGAAGGTCTTAAATTCTACCTCGTTCCCGACGCGGACAACATCACAAACGTAGGCGAAGGCAATTTTGCCAAAGGACTTGGCAAGGTCATCGTTTCCGCACTCAACCAATCGTTCTTTTCATTGAGCCTCGGTATCGGCGCTATGGCGATATTCGGCAGCTACATCGGCAAAGAACGCGCACTTTTGGGTGAATCCATAAATGTAGCCGTGCTTGATACGTTTGTCGCCATCACGTCAGGTCTTATCATTTTCCCCGCTTGCTTCGCGTACGGCGTGGAACCGACAAGCGGACCAGGACTTATTTTCCGAACACTGCCCAACATCTTCAACAATATGCCGCTCGGCAGACTTTGGGGAAGCCTTTTCTTCATCTTTATGTCCTTTGCCGCTCTTTCCACAATATTCGCAGTATTTGAAGTTATCATCGCTTCCATGATGGATTGGTTCGGCTGGAGCAGGAAGAAGACCTGCATCGTCAACGGCATTGTCATATTCATTCTTTCGCTTCCCTGCGTTTTTGGTTTCAATATTCTTTCAGTGATAGCGCCTTTCGGCGAAGGCACAACGGTGCTCGACCTCGAAGGGTTTCTGGTTGAAAACCTCCTCCTCCCCATCGGCTCGCTTATTTTCATCATCTTCTGTACTTCAAGGTACGGCTGGGGTTGGAAAAAATTTATCGAGGAAGCAAACGAGGGCAAAGGTCTTAAAATTGCAAAATGGATGCGCGGATATATGACGTTCGTGCTCCCCGTTATCGTGATTATCCTCTTCGGAATAAGTATGTATAATTATTTTGTTTAAAACTAAAAGTGTGCCTCGGCACACTTTTTCTTTTTCTATTGATTTATACCGAGAAAAGATTATAATATAGATACATCATAATATAATTATAAGGAAGTTTTTTTATGTGGAACGGCAAGAAAAAAGCAATTACATTCAGCTATGACGACGGCGTATCGCAGGACGTTCGCCTAGTTGAGATTTTCAACAAATACGGACTTAAAGCCACTTTCAACATAAACTCCGAGCTTTTGGGAAAGCCCGGCAAGCTCGTGCGCAACGGAGTTGAAGTTCGCCATGATAAAGTCGCGCCCGAAAAGGTAAGCGAGATATACCGCGGTCACGAAATTGCCGCGCACACGCTCACACACCCTTTCCTGCCCAAAATAAGTGACGAGGAAGTTATACGTCAGGTCGAAGAGGATAGGAAGAACCTTTCCGCTCTCTGCGGATATGATGTTGTTGGCATGGCGTACCCCGGCGGCGGCCCCAACTCAAACCACGACGCGCGCGTTGAAAAGCTCATTCGTGAAAACACGGGCATCAAATACGCCCGCACGGTCGAATCAAACGGCAGTTTCGCTCTCCAAAACGACCTCATAGCGTTCCGCCCAACAGTTTACCACCTCAATGCGGATGATATGTTCGCTCTCGCGAAAAAATTCCTTGCAGCAAGCCCCGAAGAACCGCAGCTTTTCTACATATGGGGTCATTCATATGAATTTGACGCGTGGAATTTTTGGGAACGCTTCGAAGAATTCTGCCGCATGATAAGCGGCAAGGACGATGTGTTCTACGGAACGAACCGCGAAGTTTTCGGGGTGTAAGACGAGGGAATAAAAAATACTTTTTTCAAAATATATTGCCTAAATCGTCTCTACATGATATAATTACAAAGGTATGTGTCGAAACGTACACAAAAACGCAGGAGAATAAAACTTATGAAAACAGTCATCTTTGATATGGACGGTCTGCTCGTAGATTCTGAAATACGTGCGATCAAGGCTTGGCGCGAAGTCGCAGAAGAATATAATATTCCGAACATCGAAGAACTGTTTCCGTACATGATGGGAACTAACCCAGAAACAAGAAAAGGAATTTTTGAAAAGCGTTACGGTACGGGATTTAATTTTTATGAATGTAACGAAAAAGTGCGCGATCTCGCTCATCAATATGAAGAAGAAACGCCGATTCCTCTAAAAGCAGGCGTAAAAGATATCCTCGCATATCTGCATAAGAACGGTTATAGGATAGGTCTTGCCTCCTCGGGCAAGCGCGAAACGATAGAAAAACGCATGAAAAACCACGGTATTTGGCATTATTTTGACGCCGTCGTTTCCGGCGAAATGGTCAAGATAAGCAAACCCAATCCCGAAATATTTCTGCTCTGCGCAGAGAAGCTCGGCTCCTCTCCGAGCGAATGTACCGTACTTGAGGATTCTCCCAACGGTATCACCGCCGCGCACGCCGCGGGCATGAGAGCGATCATGGTGCCCGACCTCTATCAGCCGAAGGAAAACATCGCAGCTATGGCTTATGCAGTTTATCCCTCACTTGTCGACGTAAAAGAAGCATACGAAAGAGGAAAACTTTAATTTTGTTTTTTACTGTTTTAACAGCAAAAATAAATTTTTACCATGCAAATTGAAAGGAATTTTTAAGATGGAAATAAGCGGAAAGAGAATGTATTCTCTGTTGAAGAAACTCAATTTCGAACGTCTTTCCACAACAGAAGGAGAAAAACGCGGTGCCCAGATCATCGCGGACGAAGTAAGGGATGCAGGAATTGAGCCTAAGATAGAAACTTTTATGGCTCCGCACTACGAAACCAAAAAAGTTAAATTCGAGGTTACGGACCCTGTATACCGTGAATATGAAGTTTCCGGTTACGGTTTCTCCGGCAACGCCGCAAAGGACGGAATCGAAGCCGAATTTTATTACCTTGAATCCTTCGATGAAATGTGCCTCGCCGGCGTAAAGGATAAGATAGTATTCGTTGCGGGCGGCATTGGCGTTGAAAACTACAAAAAGCTCGTTAAAGCGGGCGCGCTTGCTTTCGTTGCAACAAGTGGTACATGGACAGACAAAAAGAGTGAAACAGACCTTGAAGAAAGAATGCTTCGCAGCATCCACATCGATGAGGGTGTTATCCCCGGCGTGTGCATGAGAATTGCAGACGGTCTGCGCCTCGTTGCTTCCAAGCCTAAAAAGGTTAAACTCACGCTTGAACAAGTTGAGGGCGAAGCAGAGTCCCAAAATATCGTTGCCGAAATTCCCGGTACAAAATTTTCCGAGGAAGTTATCGTTTACACGGCTCATTATGACTCCGTTATATTCAGTCATGGTATGTTCGATAATGCAACAGGTTCTGCTACAATACTCGAACTCCTCCGTTACTTTGCAAAAAATCCTCCCCTTCGTACGCTTAAATTCATTTTCTGCGGCTCCGAAGAAAGAGGCTTGCTCGGCAGTAAAGCGTACATAGCCGCTCATGAAGACGAGCTTTCCAAATACAGACTTTGCATAAACGTTGATATGACCGGTCCCTTGCTCGGCTTTGACTGCGTAAGAGTTACGGGCGACGTTTCTATCTGCCACGCCATCGACTTCATGAAGAAGGAAATAGGCTACGCTACGGAGGTTAAACACGATATCTACT
>JBGVFW010000365.1:0-2346 GCA_045121315.1 Eubacteriales bacterium | reverse complement strand
AATGGATTAGTTTTATGACTAAACGCCTTTCTATAGCACGTTCTTTATTGACTGAAAAAGGTGTTATTTTTATACAAATAAGCGACATCGAATTAGCGCAGTTAAGAATACTTTGCGACAGGGTTTTCGGAGAAGAAAACTTCCTCAACATCATTAGTGTGAATATGAAAAATATCGCGGGAGCTTCTGGAGGAGGCGAGGATAAACGCTTTAAGAAAAACTGCGAATACATCCTTGTTTATGCAAAGAATTATTCGTTAATGCCACTTTTTAACGGTCCATACGAATATAGAGAAATATATTCCGTTGTAGAGCAGTACAGAGCTGAGGGGAAGAACTGGCATTATTCCTCTGTATTAGTGGAGCGCGGCGAAAAAGAATATTTTGGTTCTACGGTTGACGGTAACGGAGATGAAATAAAGCTTTACCGTAGAAAAAATGCTATCGTCAAATCGGTTAGACAAGTTATGACTGACGAAGGCATTAGTGAAAAAGAAGTATACTATAAGTATGGACAATGTATTTTTGAAGCCAAAGACGCTCAATCTTCAATCAGAACAAGAGTAATAAATGCTAAAAAGCAATACGGAATTACAGATGACATTGTATCCATTGAGTACGTTCCTAAAACGGGAAAAAACAAAGGCACCCTGTACGAACAATTTTACAAAGGTGATAAATGCAGATTATTTGCTTGGTTGGGCGATATAAGCGAAAATATTGATGGTTTGCTCTACAAAAAAGATCTTCAAGGTACTTATTGGGATTACACATCAAGAATAAACAATCTAACAAAAGAAGGTAATGTGGAATTTGGTAATGGTAAAAAGCCCATAGATTTGTTGAAAAGGATTATTGCACTCTATCCCGGTGATGAAATAACCGTACTTGATTTTTTTGCTGGTTCAGGTTCTACAGGACACGCGGTAATAGCACAAAATGTTGAAGATGGCGGTCATAGGCAGTTCATTTTATGCACTAATAATCAAAATAACATCTGCCGCGAAAAGACATATATCAGATTATCAAACGTAATCAAGGGTTACATCACCGAGAACGGGAAAATTTTTTCACCAATGCCCGCATCGCTTAAATATTACAAGGTGGATTACGTGCCAATCTCCGAGCGCCTTTACTATGAATATGCCGATGAGATACTTTGCCACATTCGTGAACTCGTTGAGCTTGAAAATGGCATAAACTTTACTGGCAATGCTGAAATCGCCATTGTGCTGACAGAAGAAGAGTTAGACAATTTCATTAAGAATGAGAAGGATTTTTCAAAATGCCGCAAGCTTTATATGGGCCATGACATATTACCGGGCGACACGCAAGAGCAGATTCTAAAAATGCGTGGCATCGAGATCAGCATTATTCCGGATTATTACTACAGAGATTTACAGCAAAACTAATTAAATGAATGCATTGGTTCTAATGCGGTTATGGAGACAAAATGAAAGAAGACAATTTTGCTGCACGAGTTGCAAAAAAAGTTAACAAAGCATTTGCGGGAATGGAGAAGGCTGAATATGACAAAGAGCCTTATTACGCTCATCCGACCTTTTACATTAATAATCTATCTGAATATATTCAGTTGGTAACATCTATTGCTTCTATCAATAAAGATGATTTGCCTGGGGAAACGGTAGTGTTTCGAGGCATGGTTGATTCTGAATATGACTTATCACCGGGATTGGCTCGATTAAAAAACATAAAATGCGATACAGAGAAAGAGCTGATAAATGAATTTCTTACACATCGTCCTGACGCTTTTAGCGGCTTAGCTGATTTTGATATCTTGGCGAAAATGCAGCACTACGGATTGCCGACGAGATTGTTGGATTTCTCAATAAATCCACTTGTGGCTTTGTATTTTGCGTGCGAATCGAAAACAACAAAAAACGGGCGTATATTATGTCATAATACATATTTGCAAAACGATTCTGAGGATTTTATAAGTGAAATGTGTACGGCGGCAATCAGAAAAAATTTTGATAACAACTACTCAGTTGAGGAGTATTTATGCAATGAAAAATTGACCCTGTACAAATACTTGGCAAGAGCTTATTTGTATGGCGAAACCACTGTGGTAAGACCTAAATATTGGAATCAACGCATTGCTAATCAAGCAGGTGTATTTATGATTTTCCCCAACAACTTGCTGGATCGATATAAGGGTGTCCTGATACATTCAGATGAAATGGATGTGTTTACAGCAATTAGGGAATATGGACGCGGGAAAATTGATGAAGAAATCATCAAGACTGCATTGGCAAGAGAGCCTATTGACTATTATAAAAATGATGGTAGTTATTATTTGTCAAACGAATGCTTCAATAAAATGTA
>JBGVFW010000364.1:0-1599 GCA_045121315.1 Eubacteriales bacterium | reverse complement strand
ACCTCGTTTTTATCGGAGGTATATCTCTGAGTTTCGTTTTTATCCGCGTCGAGAAGGCGAATTATCGGACCTTTAGGAAGCAGATAGTCGAGTATTTCAACGATAGCGGAAAGCTCGCCGCCGGGGTTATCGCGCACGTCGAAAACGAGCTTTTCACAGCCCTCTTTGAGAAGTGCTTCAACCGCCGTCTTAAACTGAGTTACCGTTATCTGGTCAAACTGAATTATTCTTATATAGCCCAGCTTTTCGCCGTTTTCCTCAATAACGGAGGAGACGACTGTTTCGGGCGTATAATCACCGCGCGTAACCGCTACGTCAATTTCTTTTCCGTCGCGCCAAACCGTGAGCACAACGTCCGTTCCCTTTTCTCCCGAAACGAGCGTTACCGCTTCGTTGTATCCTATCTTGGAAACGCGCTGACCGGAAACTGCAACGATGCAGTCATTGTATTGAAGTCCTGCCGCTTCGGCGGGAGAGCCCGCCATGATGTGAGCCACGCGTATGCCCTCGTCTGAATTTGAAACGTATATACCTATTCCGCTTGCGTTGCCGTAGCTCTCCATATACATCTGATCAAATTCTTCAGGGGTGAGGTAAGAGGAATATTTATCCTCTGTGGAAAAGGCGTAAAGCATATAGTTGATAAGATTTTCATCGTCTATATCGTAAACGCATTTTTCTGCGAACAACTCGTAAGCTTCAAGAAGAAGGCCGAATTTGGAAACCGTCGCCTTTGCTTCGTTGAGTTTGAGCTTATATTGTGCCGTAAGCGTTACATAGGTCGTTTGAAATGTGAAAAGAGCCGTAAAGAGTACGAGCACTATCGTAAGCCCGAGTGAAACCTTGCGCGGACCTCTGGACTTTTTCTTGCCTTTAGTATTGATTTCTCTCGTTTCGTTGAACGGAAGCTCGGAAACTTCAAGCTCAACCGTATCCGAAAAATCGTTTTCATTTATTTGGTTTTCGTTATTTGCTTTGTTTTCGTTCTGCTCCATAAAAACCTCAAAATACAATATTTTTTATCTTAAATTATGCAGAAAGCGAACCTGCCGTAGTAGTGTTATTATACAGCGGGGTCGCTTGCGTTATCTTATTTTGAAAATCAATATCTGTTAGGTTTATAGGAAAGATAACTCTTGACCATGAGTGCCACTTTGAATGTAATGGCGTTTTCAAACTCACGCAGGTCAAGTCCTGTGAGCTTTTTGATCTTATCAAGTCTGTACACGAGAGTGTTTCTGTGCACGAACATTTTTCTGGACGTTTCCGAAACGTTGAGGTTATTTTCAAAGAAACACTGTATCGTGAGAAGCGTTTCCCTGTCAAGTGTATCGAGCGAACCCTTCTGGAAAACTTCGTTAAGGAACATTTCGCAAAGAGTTGTGGGAAGCTGGTAAATAAGTCTGCCAATACCAAGGTTTTCGTAGCTTATAATATTCTTGTCCGTATCGAACACTCTGCCGACTTCAAGAGCCGCCTGCGCTTCTCTGTAAGAGCGAGAAACGTCCTTGATGTTTGTAACGGGAGTACCGATACCGATGGAAACTTTTATAAAGAAATCGGAAGCGATAGTGTCCGCAATGGTTTTTGCGATCTTTT
>JBGVFW010000363.1:0-1949 GCA_045121315.1 Eubacteriales bacterium | reverse complement strand
GCTTGCAATGCAAGCCCCTACAGGTTGAAACGCTAAAGCACTGCTGTTTCGCGATGTTATAGCATTTCCAAAACATGTCATTTCAAGCATTTAGCACGTTACCTCCATATGTCATTTCGAGCGGTCGGCGTAAGACGAATTCGCGCAGCGAATAGTCGAGGAATCTCCTTGACAGGAAACCACGGTTCACCTCCGAGGAGATTTCTCCACGCGTTCCGCTTCGCTCCACTTGGTCGAAATGACATCTGGAGGTAAGTTGTCAGTATTGAAAACATGGTTATATTTTTATCGCAATCTCCCGAAAAACATCAAACCTCGGCGTAGGGGCGCGCATTGCGCGTCCGCGGTCGGCGTGCCGCCGCTGTCAGCTCGCGGACTATGGGACGGCATGATAAGTAACGTCGCTGTTACGCGAGAAATGCTCATTGTTTTTTCTAAACTGCGCAGTTGAGCACAACGTTCTGCTCCTATCAACATGCAGACAGGAACACGACCTTTGTCGCCGCACCAAAGCCTCCTTTGTTAAAGCCTACAAATAAAAAGTCAAGCCCCAAAAGAGAACTTGACGAAAATTTTTTGCAGGCAGATTGCAGGAAGAAAAATCACCGTTTTCGGACACGACAAATAAGCCGTCACAAAAAGGCGGCTTTCGCAGGTAGCACAGTTGCCCCAACCCGTCAAGGATGAACGGCTACGCCGCGCCTGCGGCGTCCTTGACAGCTTGTGCCAACAGTGCTGTTATGCAGACAAGGGCGGCGATGCCGCCTCAGTCAGTATTTGACTGATTGGAATCAGTTTCAGTTTTTTCTTTTTCCTTGAGGTATTCCGTTACTTTGGCGTAATAGCGTCTCAGGAACTTGTTGGCTCCTGCTGTCATGTAAACGTAGTACGGTTTTCCTTCGGATCTCTTTTTATCGAGGAATTGGTAGACAGGTTCATCTTCGGGCGCATTTTGCAATATGGTGCTCATAATGTTGAACAGTGTTTTCCTTAGATAAGGCGAACCGCGTTTAGAGGATTTATTGCTTCTGGATTGTTTGTCACCTGAATCTTTTGGAACCGGATCAACGCCCGCAAACGCGACTAAAGACTGCTTGCGTTCAAAGCGCGTCACGTCACCAATTTCAGCCATGAGCTGCGGACCGGTGGATTCTCCGGCTCCGTACATGTTCATAACGACCTCGTATTCGGGAAGCATGGAAGCGAGTCTGTTCATTTCGGCACGGTATGTTTCCACAGAACGCGAGATCGCCGTCAACTGACGAGCCGCTTCCTGAACGATGGTTTTAGTAATGGAATCTTTCGGAACGAGTACAATGACAGCTTTTGCGAGTGCGTACACTTCTTCGGCGTTGCTCACCTTGAAAAGGTAGCCGTGACGTTTGCACCACTTTCGGTAGCGCTCGGTAAAGGCGTTCAGGCTTTGTTTTCTTACGCAATCGGCATGCCAGAAGGTCGTGATGAAATCAACCCACTTTTGCGTACCGTCCTTGCGAACAGGGCTTTCAAAGGCTTTTCTGATTCCGGGGAACACCTGTTCCGTCAGGGAAACCAGATTGTTGTTGGCGGCAGTCTTCTGCCTGGAAGAGAGATTGAACTGTCTGTGTAGAGTTTTTAAATCATAACGAATCGTATCCATAGGAGTATAATCTCTCAATTCCGCCCAGTTGTCAAGAGCATAGCGCGCAATCTTCATAGAATCCGCCTTATCTGTCTTAACGTTGCGCAGTGAATTGTTGCCGTATTGCTTGATCAACAGCGGGTTGACTGCACTGACAAATAAACCTTTGTTGTGCAGCACTTTCTCGATCGACTCGTAGTAACGACCTGTGTGTTCCATAACAACACGGGTTTCACCGTCGATGGAGAGCAGCTTGTCCGCCAGCGCAGAAAGCTCCTCTGTTGTGTGCTGCACGTTAAAAGGAAGCACTACGACCTCGCCAAAAGGA
>JBGVFW010000362.1:0-6330 GCA_045121315.1 Eubacteriales bacterium | reverse complement strand
CTGCGAATGCTGCGGGAGCCATGCAAGCAAGGAGCAATGCTACCGCGAGAAACGCAGAAAGGATTTTCTTTTTCATTTTTTCCTCCGAGTTTGTTTTTGTTGTTTGTTTAAAGTTTATGTTTGTTTGCCTTTGCGTTTGCTGCATTATAACGCAAAGTATGCGCGCTTTTTATTTGTGTCAGCGCACAAATCGCCATACTATCTATTATAGTTAATATTATTTTTTTGTCAAGAAGTTTTAAAAAAGTAAAATTTTCTGTATATTTTTCCCAGAAGTGAAAAAATGCCGATGTGGTCGTAACTTTTCGACTTTTTGTCGTTTTTTGTCTGATAAAAAATACAAAATCTTAATAAATTTTTTTCTGCTCTGTTGTATAAAATTTTCATTTTGGTGAATATGTGTGAGAAAAATGATGGGAGAGGAACAGGAGAGGAAAACACGAAGACCTCGAAATAGGTGTTTTGAAGTGAACCTAAAAATTTAGACAAAATTAAATATTAAATTGATTGAGAATGAGATTCGAACTCATGGACCGGTATTAGCGGTCACACGATTTACAGAAGTTACCAAAGTTGGATTTGCATTCAGAGAACTCAATATTTAAATATTTTAATTCGATATATTGCTTTTAATGTCGAATTATGGTAAGATAAAAACGCTGTGACCGTCCTTTTATCTGGAAGGAGGTGAACACAGTGACGGTATTACATCTTTTTTAATGTCCGTAGCGGCTCGATTAGTTGGACATTTGTTGTGCAAACTGATTGACGCGATAATACGTCGCAAGTAGCAGAAGCAAGAAGATGATAAGTAATCTTCTTACATAAGGACAAAAAACCTCGGAACGGCAATTCCGAGGTTTTTTTCTTTTTGCTGTGATAACAGTGGACGTATCATCTTTTTATCTATCGTTATAATATCACATATACCGAATTGTGTCAATGATTTTTTTAATTTATTTTATATTTAGTTTGTCGAATATTTCATCAAGGTTTGCACCGCCGTATGTATAAATGACAGGATAACCGCATTTTTTCAAAACTTTGTCAACAAAGTCATCTCTTCTGGCGCGTTCTGGACTATTGTGATGTGTGCCGTCTTCAAGCTCGATAATAGCCTTAACTGCAAGATTATCAGGATTACAGAGAACGAAGTCAACGTGTTTAGATTTGATTTTGGAGAAATATTTTTTAAAACCGCCTTCGCTTACCCATTTTTCAACTTCTACGAGGTCGGCAAGTCTAACTTTAGCAAGTATATGCAGATTACGTTTATCGGTAACTTCTTTAAGTTTTTTATAGAAAGACCATTCGGATTTTGTTAGAAGATATTTGAATTTGTAGGGAATTATATCTTCTTTTTCATTCTCTATGTTATCATCATTTTCTTCAATATCTGCTTTTTGATTTTTCTCTTGCTCTTTCCAATACTGGTCCATTTGCTTTTCGGATTCAGCATCACAACAAAATTTCATAGTTGTATCTCCTTTAGTTTTTATTTTATTGTTATATTGTGGTGGTCACCATTGATTGTAGTTATGTTTTGTTTAGTGCCATTGTTTATATTTTGCGCATTATAGATACTTCCGTCAAGTGTTTTAGGTATGTCTGTTAGTCCTGCTATATAATCCAAGGAAATATTGTAATATCTTGCTAGTTCGATGGCTCGGTTGAAAGGCATTTCTCGCTTCATTATGGCTTGCGCCGCGGGGAAGTCCTCGGACTTCGTTGGAGCGATTTTACTCCTCATTCTTTTAAGGTCTGCCGAACGCGAACATACATAGGCAATGAATTTGTATGCACAACTCCTAAAAACGGAAAATTCCGCGAAATAATGCTTTCTGCAGAGGACTACAATTATTTTAAGCGATATAACCAATATACGCTGTGCAACAGCGAGGGATATTTCGTAAGGCTTCCTGACGGCAATTCTCCGACGCACCTTGATAGACCTTTCAAGAAATTCATCAAAGAGAAGAATCTTCCAAACATACGCTATCATGACCTTCGGCACTCGTATGCGACGTATATGCTCCGTCACGGCGTACACCCTAAGATAGTATCAACCGTTCTCGGGCACAGTAGCATAGATATCACGCTTGACTTATATAGCCACGCAGATATATCTATGCAGATTGCTTGCCTAAATGTTTTTAAGTAAAAAATAAAGCCTATTGATTTCTCAATAGGCTTTTATTATGGCGGAGAGAATGAGATTCGAACTCATGGACCGGTATTAGCGGTCACACGATTTCCAGTCGTGCGCCTTAGACCAACTCAGCCATCTCTCCATCGCTCATACATTCTAACACAACGAATTTAAAATGTCAATACTTTTTTTGAAAAAAATTAAAAAAATTCTGATTTCACGTATTCATTGACTAAGAGGGGAAAAAGTATTATAATATAGAAGTAAAAACAAAAATATACATACACGGAGGATTTTTAAATGAAAATAAGTGTACAGACGGCAGGAGCTATTGACGTTCTCGGCATAGACGCAGGTTTTGCCGCTATAAAGCAAGCGGGATTTGACGCTGTTGACTTGGGCTTGGACGGCGCTTATGTTTGGGACGATCTTTGCAACGGCAAAAAAAACGATTTTTACAACGACGACAAGATATATCCCTATGTAAACGAGATCAAAGCTGCGGCAGAAAAATACGGCATCGAATTCGGTCAGACGCACGCTCCGTTCCCCTCATATATTCCTCGCTCGGAGCAGGGCACGCTCAACTGTCAGGACGATATCAGAAAGTGTATTGAGATCACGGGTTACGTTGGTTGCCCCCGTATTGTAGTCCATCCTCTTTTCGACGGAAGCGCACGTTTTCCCTCGCTTACAAAGGAACAGGAATATAATAAAAACATAGAATTTTATTCCTCTCTTATTCCGCTTCTCAAAAAGCATCATGTGGTTTGCTGTCTTGAAAATATGTGGATGCAGGATTGGAAGTCCAAAAAGATATACGCGGCTTGCTGTTCCGACATCAACGAAACTATCAAATACATTGACGATCTTAACGCTATGGCGGGCGAAAGACTTTTCGGCTTCTGCCTTGATATTGGTCATCTTCTTCTCGTTGGTCAGGACCCCTGCTACTGGATAGAAAAACTCGGTGACAGACTTGAAACGCTTCATGTTCACGATAACGACGGCGTTGGCGACGACCATATCGCGCCTTACCTCGGCTGCTGCAACTGGGACAGAGTTGTTCTCGGCTTGCGCAACATCGGTTACAAAAACAACTTCAACTTTGAGGCAAGCAGCTTCAACAGAAAGTTCCCCAAGGAGCTTTGCGGCGACGCACTCAAGATGCTCGGCTCGATCGGTAAATACTTCGTCGGAAGAATTACGGCAGAGGAAGATCAGAAATAAAGTTAATACGCAAAAACAGACTGCGGTAATGCAGTCTGTTTTTGCGTATTATAAGAGATCACGCTTTTATTATACAGTTATTTCATCCGTGAACTTTTCTTTTACGTTGTAAAAATCAAGTATCGGAATGAGTATGAGTGCGGTAAGTCCTGCGGTAAGTCCGCCGTTATAAAGGACAAACCCGCCATGGAGCGCTGACGTGGACGTACATATTATAGCATTTACCATGCCCGCGATAGTGCCGACCTTCCACCCGTATTTACCCGCGAACGGGCAAAGACCTGTGGCAAAGGCAAGACCATTGATATACCCTTGAGTGGAAAGCGACCAAACCATTTCGATGCCCGCAACGGCGCATATTCCGTGCGTTATCGCGTTGAGAAGCGAATAACCGAAAACGATAGGCCAAACATTGCGCGGGGTCTGACCCGACGCGCCGAACGTTATCGCCGCTATGGTAACTCCTGCCGTGGGTCCGGTGTAGCCGACACCGATGGGCGAGATGAAGATGAAATTGAGGTAAACGAGTATGCAGAGCCCATATATGCCGATGTTGACAAAACAGAGCGGCGTGCCGAATGATTTCACAAAATCTGCGTTGTGTCCGGTGCTTTTCCACAGCTTGCCGTAGCCTTCGAAACTGAAATTATTGAGTAAAAATCCCAAGACTATCGAGAGCACAAAGATTATGGCGAAGAACGCTGTCATAAACTCTCCGTAAGAGGAGCCGTTTTTCAGATACAGCGGGTTGTCGCGTGTGAGCGCGTCGGGCGCGCTGATGCCGAGCGTTTTATACATGAACGCATAAACGAACATACCGAGTATGCCAATGGCAAGTCCTGCTTTATAGAGATTGAACGCTCGGTGCATTTTCGTCGTTCCGGGAAGGAGCGCGGGAACGATAAATCCGGTGGCAAGACCGAAGAGGAGCGCAAGCACCACACCGAGCACCGTGAGGTGGACCTCGCCAAAAGTGTATTTGTCACCAATGGTATAGCGAAACAAGAAGTCGCTGATAAACGGGCCCAGCGCCGTGGAAAACATGGCGATATGCACGTTTTCGGAAAATTTGAGCTTGCGTACTTTACAGTAAACGTAAACTCCGCAGAACGGTGGCCACATATTGATGATGTTAAGACCATAGAAGCAGTGCGCCGTGATAAGAAAATATCCCGCGAGCGTTGTTGCGGTCGGTTTTGTGTGCGAAACGACCATAACGAGGTTGCAGGCAAGACCGCAGAGAGCCGCGTTGAAAAGCGTGCTTCCCAAGCCGCCGATATTGAAATAGTCCGTTACGAGCTTCGAAGGGGAAGTGAGAATGAGGTAAAGGTCATAGAGGAAAGATTCGTTTTCTCCACTGAGTTCGCAGGCAATCGGCGTTGCGATGAGAAACGCAACGGACCAAAATAGCATATAAAGCGTGAGAAGCCTGCTGTTCCGTTTTTCTTTTTTAGCTTGATCAATAGTGTTGATATCCATGATGCACTCTTTTATCATTTATTTGCGGTATTTGTTTACGTCCGCATAGTCTGCGCGGTCGTTTTCTATATATGAAAGAAGCGCGTCCGCGTCCGAAAACGTTTGGTAAACGGTTTTTGCTTCCTCTTTCATAAAGCCAGCATCCACCGTAAAGCGCATGAGCTCTTCAAATTTATCATAATAGCCGTTAACATTGAAAACGGCGAGGGGCTTTCTGTGCTTATCCAGCTGTTTGAGCGTGAGTACTTCGAAAAATTCTTCATAAGTTCCTGCACCGCCCGGCACCATGATGAACGCGTCCGCGGCATCCTCCATCATCTTTTTGCGCTGTGCCATCGTTTCCGTAAATATGAGCTCTGTACAGTCTTTGTATATCACGTCGCCCTCGTCAAAGAAAGAGGGGACGATACCTATTATCTGCCCATTTTCGCTTTTCATACCGCGTGCCGCAGCACCCATAAGTCCGTGCGCGCCCGCGCCGAAGATGAGCGTGTGAGAACGCCGTGCCATTTTCTTGCCGAGCTCCGTCACTTTTTCAAAATATATTTTGTCAATATTATCGCTTGATGCGCCGAAAATGCAAATTTTCATTTTGCCTTTCGCCTCCGTGTTGATATTTTTTGAGTTTTATATTTCATTTTATCACAATGCGCGTAAAATGGCAATTGTTTTTTTGAGATTTTATCGAAAAAAGGCTCTGTCTTGCCATATTGAAAATACGAGCAAAAAAAGGTAAAATAAAAGTGAAAAAATTACAAGGAATTTTGCTTTCTCAATCGTATAATAAGTGAAAGCGAAAAGTAAGGAGGAGCCTTATGGATAACGGTGCAAGTAGCTACCGCCGTTTTCTCGATGGCGACGAAAGCGCTTTTGACGATATAGTAACGGAATACCGCGAAAGCCTCACGCGATTTTTAGATGGTTACGTTCATGATTGCGGCGCGGCAGAGGATATCGCAATAGACGTTTTTACATACGTTTTGGTGCATAAGCACAAGTATAATTTTAAAACATCTTTCAAAACTTATCTTTTTATGCTTGGTAGAAGCCGAGCGCTGGACTATATAAAACACAGAGGGAAGATACAGAACGTGGAATTTTCCGAGGCGGAAAACGAGCTCTCCGAGGGCTCGGCTCCCGAAGAGAAGATTTTTGCGGACGAACGTAGAGAAGCTGTTCGCAAGGGTATGGAAAAATTGCCCGACGATATGCGAGAGGTTTTGACGCTCGTTTATTTTGAAGAGCTTTCGTATGAGGACGCCGCGCGCGTTATGAAAAAGAACAAAAAACAGATTGATAACCTTTTATATCGCTCAAAAGAGAAGCTTCGTTCCATCATCGGAAAGGAAGGTGAGCTTTTATTATGAAAAGAACAAACGAAGAATTTAAAGCGGAGGTTTTTCGCCGCCGCGATGAATATTATAAAAAGAGAAGTAAGCGCATAAGCGCCATAACCGCGGCTTGCGTGCCGC
>JBGVFW010000361.1:0-2324 GCA_045121315.1 Eubacteriales bacterium | reverse complement strand
TTTCGGGGTTGCTCTCTTTTCTGTCGCGCTCGGCATAGGCCGTTCGCTTTATGCAAAGATAGGCAAAAACGTGGAGCGCGTGCTCTTCTTCGGCGCAATAGGCGCATCGCTCTGCTATTTCACGGCCTCGGTTTCGGGCATTGCGATCATTGGACTTATCGCCTGCGCGCTTACGGGATTCTGTGTTTCCATGCTTTGGCCCGGTAGCCTTATCGTGGCTTCCGAACGCTTCCCGCAGGGCGGCGTATTCATATACGCCATGATGGCGGCCGGCGGAGATATGGGCGCGTCTGTTGCGCCTCAGCTTGTCGGCGTTATAACGGACGCTATGGCGGCAAATCCGAACATCGCTTCTCTCGCACTCGATATGAACCTTTCCCCCGAACAGCTCGGCATGAAGATAGGCATGCTTGTAGGTATGCTCTTTCCCCTTGCCGCGATACCCGTTTACAGACATTTGATGAAAAACAAAAGGAAATCCTAAAGTTTTCCCATAGACCTTGTTTTGGTCTATGGGATTTTTCAAAGTTAAAGATAATTTCAATTACAAATAAACACAAAGCAGTAGATTTTTTCTTTGTTTTATGTTACAATTTAAATATGTTGCGATACAAAAATAAAATTTTATCTGTACAAAGAGGTAAAAAATGAACTATACGTATGAAAAATCAAGAGATAAGCATTTAACGGCAAAAGAAAAGATAAAAACTGTTCTTTCTCTTTCAGGCAAAGACGGAGTTATCGATGCGGAATTTCTCTCTGCGGACGGCAAGCGTGCCGTTGCGTTTATGGGGCTTCCCTATGAAGCGCCCATATGCCTTCGTCTTTTCTCTTTCCCTGAATTTTGCAGCTTTATAGACAGCTTTGATGACGAATGTTGCCTTTTCACATTTTTCGGCAAGGACATCACGCTCCGCACAGAAAAGGAAACTTATGAAATTCCGGAAGACGTAAAAAAGATTATCGTTTCCGCTTTCGAAGATATGATCTGTGCAAAGGGCAATCTCGGTCCCAACGGCGAACATATTATTGACCTCAAAATGCCCCGCGTAGGAACACATTTTGACATCAATCTCCTTCTCGGCTGCCGCGTTGATGCGGACGAACCTCTTCTCACAACGCCCAAGGCGTCGCTTGACTCATTCGGCAGAGGCGCTTTCCGCTCCGTTGCTAACATGAACGTAACAGCCTCTCGCTTCGACCTCATTCCCGAAGACAGCGGCGAACCCGCTAACAGACAGTTCTATATTTTCGAGGACGGCAAGCAGATATTCTACTCCGCAAACGCACAAGAAAATATTGCTACCGCTTTCTGTGTTCACGCGCAGAACCACACAGTTATCACATACGAAACGGAATGTGGTCTTATAATCAAGCGCACCATATGCATTCTTCCCTTTGAGGACGGTATGCCCGACGCAGTTGAAGCACAGAGAATCGAAATACGCAACATTGGCGCAAAGCCCAGAAAACTTAAAGTTGTTACCACGGGTATGTTCGCACTCTGCTCGCCCGAATCCATGACAAACGATATTCTCTATGCAAGCATCACTTGGGAGGGCGCTGTTGCAAAGAAAGACGGCAAACCTATCGCAGTTTGCCCCATTCCCAACCCCGGATACCTCAAAAAGACGCGCCGCTTCGCAACGCTTTTCTGCGACGGCGAATCCTTTGACGATTACACGGAAAACTACATAAACTTCATCGGTCGCGGCACGCTCGAACATCCCGAACACGGCGCGTACCTTACAAGCGCGCACACGCAGAAGGTAGTTCCTTTTTACGCGCTCGGCAAAACCATAACTCTTGAACCCAAGAAGCAGAAAAAAATCGACTGCTATGTTGGTATCGTTTCCGGAAAAGGAGATATCTCTCCCGTATTCGATGAAAAATTTGCAAATTTTGCAAATAAGCACTCAGATGAAGTTGCTTTTGATGAATCTTTCGCAAAGATGCAGAAATTCTACAAAACCTATTCCTCTTACGTTAAAGTTAACACGGGCGACGCGCATTTCGACGCTTACGTTAACAACAATCTTCCCTTCCAGGTACTTTACCAATCCTTCGTTTCCCGCTCCTTCGCGTGGACGCAGAAGAGTTTCCGAGAAATAGGCTTCCGCGAAATTCAGGACGTTTACGCCTCCGTTTACTACATGTCGGCTATGGGCAAAGGCGACCTTGCACGCTCCTTGCTCTCCAAATGGGTCTCCAACGTATATAAAATGGGCTATGCAAACCACAACTTCTTCTTCGCAGGCAAAGAGCCCGGCTTCTGCTCCGATGACTCGCTCTGGCTTACGCAGGCGGTTTACAGATACATATTC
>JBGVFW010000360.1:0-2672 GCA_045121315.1 Eubacteriales bacterium | reverse complement strand
TTCCGGCAACGTCCGATTGCTGTCCAAGACAATGTTTTGCATATATCGAATCAGAACACCGAGGTTGTCGTCACACAGATCCTCGTTCTTCTCGATGAGTTTGGCGAGGAATGCTTGAAATTCATCATCGGCAATCACTCTGGCCGCCTTAATGGTCTCCACCAAACAATCCAGTTGGTCATAGGCGTACCGACACTGATTGCTGTGCTCGCAAAAATCACAACTATAGTCTGCCATATCTTTCCTTTCACAGCTTCCGGGCGCTGCTACCCGTCATTCTTCCGGGAGACTCGCACTCCCTTCATCTGTATATATTATATCACAAATGCTCCATTATGTCAATACCTTTTGTCAAAGTTTTCTGATAATTCACTCGCATTTTTATCCCCTTTTTTAACAAACAAAAACCAAAGTGCAATTACACCTTGGTTTTCACTGTAGGTTATGTTTCTCTTTGTAAATTAGAGAGCATTTTTAGCCGTTTCAACGAGAGCCGCGAAAGCAGCCTTGTCGTTTACAGCGAGGTCAGCGAGCATCTTTCTGTTGAGCTCGATACCCGCCTTCTTAAGACCGCACATAAATCTGGAGTAGTTGATACCGCAAGCCTTTGCCTGAGCAGAGATTCTTGTGATCCAGAGAGAACGGAAATCTCTCTTTTTCATTTTTCTGCCGGCGAAAGCGTAGTTACCACTCTTCATAACGGCTTGCTTAGCCATCTTGAAGTGTTTGGATTTAGCACCCCAGTAACCCTTTGCGAGCTTCAACATTTTATTTCTTCTCTTGCGAGTCATCATCGCACCTTTAACTCTTGCCATTTCAGTTTCCTCCTAAAATACTTTTACGCTAATTAAGCGTTAATAAGGGATTTGATTGTTTTTGCGAAAGAAGGGCTCAAGTAAGCATTCCTTCTGAGCTGTCTCTTACGTTTGGGCGTCTTGATTCCGAGCTTGTGACGACGGAAAGAAGAGTTGAGCTTTACCTTGCCACTCTTTGTTGTAGAAAATCTCTTAGATGTAGCCTTGTGTGTTTTGAACTTAGGCATAACTTTATATTCCTTTCAGTTTATACAAAAATTTATTGTTTTACAGGCGAAATGAACATTGTCATATTACGTCCGTCAAGAACAGCTTTTTTCTCCGCTGTGCCAATACCCTCGCAACCCTTTTCGAACTTTGCAAGGACCGCTGCACCAAGCTCTGTGTGGCGCATTTCTCTGCCGCGGAATCTTACAACTACCTTAACCTTGTCGCCGCCCTTAAGGAAACGGTGTGCGTGGTTAAGCTTCGTCCGGAAATCGTGCTCGCCTATCGTGCAGGAAAGCTGAATTTCCTTAACTTCAATAATCTGTTGATTTTTTTTGGCTTCTTTTTCTCTCTTGTTCTGCTCAAAACGGAATTTGCCATAGTCCATAATACGGCAAACGGGCGGAACTGCGGCCGGGGACACCATAACGAGATCAAGTCCCTTTTTTAAAGAAATAGCCTGTGCTTTTTCGATAGAAACAATTCCTAATTGGTCGCCATTATCATCCACAAGTCTGACATTAGGAACCGTTATTTCTTCGTTGATTAAATGTTCGTTTTTTATAAAAAACACCTCCAAATCAAAAAAGGAGAACCATAATTATAGTTCTCCTTAAAATGCATTAATAAAAACACAGTATAAATATCTGTGTTATAACGTTCGCTCATATTAACCCGGGTGCTGTGCACCTCAAGGTGAGAATGGAGAACATTCTTCTTTGTTTTTGCTCTATGATTATAACAAAATAGATCTATTTTGTCAAGAATTTTTTGAATTTTCAGAAAATATTATACCTAAAAAGAATTATCCTTATTTTTTTCTACTTCAAGAGCTTTCACGTGAGCTTTTATCAATTCATCGAAGGCATCGTAAGATGCGCTATCATATTGTACCGGACCATCAAGAGTTACTTGTATCAGCTCATCAACTTTTCGTTTTTCTGTATCCGTCTTATTAAGCATCATAAAATGAATGGTAGCAACTCGTCGGCCTTCTTTTTCTGTTTTGTACGCAATATTAAGATCTGTGTATTTATTGATCTCCGCGACCGCAGGTTCAATTACTTTTCTTTTAAACTGCGCAAAATTGCTCCACGTTTCCGGCACAATTGGTTTTCCCTCTTTATCACAATCGCAGAGCAAAACTTGTAAATCTTCGACATGGAAAAACCAACGCACGTTATTTTGCTGATACGATTTCAACGTTTCATAAAGGCGCGGAGAAAACTTGCTTTGCATTGCAAGAATATATTTCAAATGATACTGCGTATAATGATTACCGTTTAAAGAATATTGTTTCGCTAACTGAACAAGATACGGCATCATATCCTCATGGAATTTAACCGTCACTTTGTCACTCTTTTTGTTAAAGCGTACTATAGTGAACCACCTAACCACACTGTCCCAAACTCTGTTATTCTCATCCTGAACGGGGATCCACCAGCTTTTATCCGACAGTTCTTTTATCATTTTTTTAAGTCTGGTATAACTTTGGTCCTCAATACCGCACAAAGCATAAAAATCCTTGATATTGAATTCGTATTCTTTTAGATAAGTGTCCTCCGGCTTGATCTGTGCCACGGAATATAATATTACTCGTTGTTCTTGCACAGACAAATTAAACCGGGCATTTTGCAACATATCATTGCG
>JBGVFW010000359.1:0-2793 GCA_045121315.1 Eubacteriales bacterium | reverse complement strand
ATTTCTCCCGTTTCTTTCGGCTCTTTTGCGGATTTCAAAAGTACCGAAGCCGGAGAGCTGCACGTCGTTTCCGTTTGCAATGGCTTCAAAAATAGAATCCAAAACAGCGTCAACGGCAACGGCAGCAACTTTCTTTTTTGTGTTTGTAGCCTGAGCTACTTTTGAAATGAGATCGGATTTCGTAATAGACATAAAATTCACCTCCTATTTTTTTCTTTATGTAAACCGGCATTGCCGGCTTATTAACGAATTTAATCGCCAAAAGCGAGAATTGGAATAAAAATAAACGGAAGAAAAACCATACCTATTCCAAAGGCATCGGTCTTGCCGAAAACCTTTGCCAGTTTGTAGTTTGTAATCAAGGTCATTATCACATTTACACCAGGAATAAGATTGAGCAAAAACAGCCAACCGTTATCCCAAGTGATTTTATACAAAACGTAATTACAATAGAACGGCACCAAACTTGCCCAACCGTGTTCACCTGCTTTGGCGTAAATCTTCCAAAGAGAGATTATTTGAATAATTGCTATACCAAGGAAAAAGAACAAGAACAATCCGAAAGATAAGAGAAAAGAAAAAACGCCGCGCCAAAGGCTTTCTGTTGTTATGTTGGTATTTATACTTGCTGCTGAAATGGATGGAACACACAGCAAAATGAGGAAAGTAAACGCAGAGATGAAAGTGAGGAATTTTTGATGCTTTTTCATATACAGCTGTAAATACTCCTTATGTAATTAAATATATTTTACACAGCGAAACGTGATCGCCTGTCAGATGCTTATATTATACCGCACACGAAACTTTATTGCAATACCCCTGACTTAAAAAATGTTGAATTTTCAAACTTTTTTACAACAAAAACAAGAACGCACCCGCGATTTATCCTCGCGAATGCGTTCTTGTTTGAATTAACATACTAAAAGGAGTGCTTAAAATAGAAAAATTGACCTGCCATCTGCAACAATATATTACCATATACGGCATATTGTTGTCAAGATGGTTTTAGAAAATTCTTAAAATTTATAAAGCTCTATTGAACCTTGTAGTTGATAACTAAAAATACGCCCTATATATCACATTTGCCTTCCAATGAGTTCAAAGAAATTAACACCTCATCAGTCAAAGACTTATTAAACATTTCACATTGAACTCGATCATTATATTGACTGTCGGGATTCGTTAACAAGTGAATCTTTATATACGAATTTTTTAATAAACAAATAAATCCATTGGCAACAGCTGTCGGACTTTCTTTTTTCTTTATTTCACATAGTGCGAATTCAATTTTATTCGTAGTATTTTTAGACCGTTTAACAACCTTATTTTTTTGATTATTTGAATATAAGAAGGGATAATCAAAAAAAGGGCTATAACTACAAAAAGCACAACCAAAAAGTAAAAAATTAATTTCATGTTACTCCTCCTCCTATAATTTGAGAAATATATTTTGTTGAATTCAATAAAATCATAATAATCAAAGGTTTTTAGTTGTTTGTTTTCAAAGTGCTTTAAGATCCGACATTGTACAGTTCCTTTAAACGTTCACGAGCTTTCTTTTCGGTAACATAAAAAGCTTCCGAAACACAATCCACTTTTTGCTCAAAACTCATTTTTTGCTCTGAATTATCATTGAGAACAGTTTTAACTAATTCTTCCGGCATTAACAAACAGAGAGCAAAATAATCAGCTTCTTTTTCAAGAATATCATTACGATGTGCTACATCTCGATGAGCATATAACAAGGCATCATTTTTATGCAACACCGAATGAGCAAATTCATGCGCTACAATAAACCGTCTGCGCTGTAAAAAATTAGCGTCACCCTCAAAACAATTATTCACGGCAATCAATTTGTGAGTAGTTGTCCATGGAATAAACTCGTTGTCATTTATAAGGATATATCCGGTAGTCTCATCTTGCATGTTTTGACAAATAATTTGAAAATTCTCTTTGTCCTGCAATAATTTGATCAAATCAAACTTGGGGTAGAAACAACCGAATTCTTTTAATATTTTTTTGGCCAATTCAGTAATTTCTTTTTTTCTACTAATATCTAATTTCATAGCTATTATTTTTCTACTCCTGTAAAATACAATATCATTTTTTAAAATGCACAAATTAATTGGCTCTTTGACACTCCCCACAGCTAAAGTAGGGGGATTCTCGCTCAATACATCTATCGATGTAAGTATCAACGAGCTATCCCCGTGTGTCCCACGGTTCTATCTGTACTGCTTACGCAGTCATTTCTTTTAGCAGACGCTCGCCCTCTGCTTTCAGGTTGAAGGCCGCGTTCTTATCCCGGTCATGCCGGGTGTGACACCCGGGGCAAGTCCATTTCCTTTCCCCGAGCTTGAGCTCGGAATAGATGTACCCACAGCAGTGGCACCTCTGACTTGAGGGAAACGTTTTATCAGCTTTTAGCAGATACTTCCCTCTGTTCTCCATCTTGTACTCCAACAGGGTTTTGAATATTCCCCACGCATCGTCATAGATGGTCCGATGGACCGGACGATACGGAAGCCCTGCCACAATCTCCGGAATCGATACGTCTTCTATACAAATAGCATCATACGCATTGGCTATCTGCGTCGTCTTCTTGTGAAGATAATCGTTCCGTTGATTGGCAATATGCTCGTGGATCCTCGCTACCTTGACCCTCTGCTTCTCGTAGTTCTTGCTGCCGTACTCGCGCCGGGACAGTTTGCACTGCTCTCTCGCAAGCTTTGCGAGGCTCTGTTCGTAATAGTGCGTTGCTCTTGCATCAATATTGTTCGCAGATACATACAG
>JBGVFW010000358.1:0-7817 GCA_045121315.1 Eubacteriales bacterium | reverse complement strand
CCCTCGGATTTCCAAACAAACGCTTCGTCGGCACCAATCGCGCGGCTCTTGACCGTGATCTTGTCGCTTACCATGAAAGCGGAATAAAAACCAACGCCGAACTGACCGATAATGTCGAGCCCTTCCTGCTTGCCGTTCTCTTTTTTGAAATCAAGAGAACCGCTCTTTGCGATGGTACCAAGGTTGTTTTCAAGCTCTTCCTGTGTCATACCACAGCCGTTGTCGCGGATAGTGAGCGTGTTTGCTTCTTTGTTTCTTTCAATCTCTATTTCATATTCGCTTCTGTCAAGTCCCAGTGCGCTGTCCGTTAGAGCGCGGAAAGCGCGTTTATCGATAGCATCGCTTGCGTTAGAGATAAGCTCGCGCAAGAATATCTCCTTGTGCGTGTAGATGGAGTTTATCATCATATCAAGCATTTTCTTAGATTCGGTTTTAAAAGCTTTCTTTTCCATACTTTAAATATCCTTCCTGAAAGACTTAATTTTATTATAGAAAATTGTAGACCTTTTTATATAAAAAGTCAAGCGAATTTTATGATTTTTAATTTTTTATTTACAGAATATTAAATATTTCACGAAAAAGAAAAGAGCCGCACTTATCTATGCGACTATTTTTTCTTTTATCAAACCTTAGTGAGTTTGAACACGAACGTTTTAAAATCTCCCGGCATTTTTGCGTCCGATGTTTTCAGAGGTATCACAATGCCGACTTTCATTATCGTCGCGCCCGAAAGGCGAAGCGAAAGGTTATATTCCTCGTTTACGACCTCGTAAAGTGCGTTTTTATCAAGTCCGCGGGGATAAATGCGCTTGTGCTCGTCGTTGGGGCGGCAGAGAGCGCGCATCGCCGTGATATGCGCTCGGCTCTTATCCTTGGAAAGGAGCATCATCGCAAAATAGTTGGAATCGAACGTGTTTTCAAGCCTGTAAAGGTCGCCGCAGAGCACAAGCTCTTCCATTTCGCGGTATTCCTTAACCTGCGTTTTCACTTCTTCCAATTCTTCGGGCGTGATCTTCGTTGTGTCGAGCTCATAGCCCGTAGCGCCGAGGTGAGCAATATCCGCGCGCGTTTTGAACGGCACGGTTCTGTTCGTCTGGTGGTTGGGGCAGATAGATGTGTGGCATGAGATAGCGGAAACTGGATAGCATATGGACGTGCCGTACTGTATCTGCGTGCGCATATACGCGTCCGTATCGTCGCTCGCCCAAACCTGCGGGAAATAATAGAGGATAGCGGGGTCGAAACGTCCGCCGCCGCCCGCACAACCCTCAAAGAAGATATTCGGGAAACCGTTTACAAGACGTTCGCAGAGGTCGTAAAGACCAAGCGCATAGCGATGATGCATCTCCCTCTGCTTTTCAGCAGGAAGCGCAAAAGAAAAGTTTTCCGTAAGCATACGGTTGAAGTCCCATTTAACGTAGTCTATTTCGTTCTCACGCAAAATTTTAGAGACCGCTTCAACTATGTAATCACGCACGTCCGTGCGCGTGATATCCAGCACGAGCTGTTTGCGGGAAAGGCACGGCTCGGCGCCCGGAACTTGAATAGCCCAATCGGGATGTGCGCGATAAAGATCGCTGTTCGGGTTGACCATTTCGGGCTCGAACCATATGCCGAATTTAAGTCCTGCCTCATGGCAGTGATCTATAACAGGTTTCAGCCCGTTGGGGAAAACGTCCGGACTTACTACCCAGTCGCCAAGGCCCGCTCGGTCGTTTCTGCGCGCGCCGAACCAGCCGTCGTCAAGCACGAACGTGTCTATTCCCATGCCTTTTACTGCGTCTATAATGGGCAAAAGGCGTTCTGGGGTACATCCGAAGTAAACCGCTTCCCAGCTATTGATAACAATGGGACGGGGAGAATTTACAAAGCGTGGATTGATAAGATGGTTTCTGTAAGCCTCGTGATACTCGCGCGACATACCTCCCACGCCGTCTTCGGAATAAGCTAAAACTACCTCTGGCGTGGCGAAGGTCTCTCCCGCACCAAGCACCCATGCGAAATCAAAGTCGTTTATGCCGCCCGTAAGACGAGTGTAACCTTTAGAGCCTACCTCCGCTTTGAGTGCATAAGACGAGGAATAGACCAAGTTAACGCCGAGAGCGGCGCCGTTTTGCTCGTCTGTATTTTTATCAAGCAAGACCATAACCGGGCAGAGTCTGCGCGTGGAAGAACCCGATTTGCAGTCTATGCATATGGTGCCGTGCAAAAGCGGCGTACGTTCAGGGCGACATTCTCTTCCCCACGCGCCTTCGAGCGTAAGCACATCGTAATCGTTGCGGTTTATATCCATAGCAAAGCTGTATGCGCGCAGAAGTGTTACGTCCTCGGAGGTACCGTTTACGACCTCCATATGGCGGCAAACAATAGCAGCGTCGTCGTACACCGTGTAGAAAAGATTTACCCGCATATTGGAATTTTTATCTTTAAGAGTGAGCTTCAGCGTTTCCCCGCCGCGCATAGATGGCATGCCGGGAATAGCAGGCTTTTCGGGGAGTATCTCATATGAATCATAGAGGAACTCGTTAATTCTACTGCCGTTCGAGAACATCATCTGGAAAGAACATTCGCGGTATTCGCTGTTGCCGTACATGGAAAATTCGGAGCTGTAATAGTTATAGGACGTGCGGTAATTAAGTATCTTTCCGGGGATAGCGGCCTCTGCCGTGTCGCCTATATTATTTTCTATCGTATAGCGCAGGTCGTCGCGCCCAATGCGTGAGCCGAAATAATAATGTTCGGGAAAATTCGTTTCGTTTATACCAAACACATAAGATATATTTTTACCTTCGAGAAAGAAGGTTCTCGTGCTTTCGTCAAAGTAAATTGCCATAGTTTTTTCCTTCCTTATGGTGATTTATGATTAAAGAATAACATCTAAGCGAAAAAAAGTCAACAAAAATGCCATTTCGCAGCAAAAATGAAAGTAAAAAATTTGTAAACACATTGCATAAGCCGTTTTTATATGGTATAATTAGCGTAGAAAGTTTGTATAAACAAACGCAATATTTATATGGAGGATTGATTACCATGTACAACAACACAGACGCTCTTCAGCCCGATAAGCTTGAGGAAATACTTGCGCTCCGTCCCGAAGGCGCAAGCGACGAAGGCAAAAAGGTTGATAACCTTGAAAACCGTATGAAAGGTGCCGTAATCGGTAGATTTGCAGGTTGCGTTCTCGGTATTCCCGTTGAACTTTATTCCGTTGCAAGAATGCAGGCAGTTGCTCTTGAATCCGGCACAACGTTCCCTCCCCAGACATACTGGAAAGGCACAGACCAGCCCGAAAAGATCCACTACCAGACAAACGTAAGAACAGATTACCTTGAAAAAAACATCAACAAAGTTCCCGTTGACGATGACATTACATACGTTATCCTCAACCTTCTCTGCCTTGAAAAATACGGCAAGAACTACACGGTTGACGATATGGGTAAGCTCTGGCTCGACATTCTTCCCATCGCTTGCACAGCGGAAGACGAAGCTCTTCAGCAGATGCGCGCAGGCACAAGAGCAGAATGTGCAGCTAACTTCAACAACTATGTTGAATGGATCGGCGCCGCCATCCGTGCCGACGCTTTCGGTTACGCAGAAGCAGGCAACCCCGCCGCTGCCGCTAAGCTTTCCTACAACGACGCTTACCTCACACACAGAAAGAACGGTATCTACGGTGAAATGTTCTGTGCAGCTTCCGTTGCCGCAGCTTTCACAGCAGAAACACCTCTCGACGCTGTAAAAGAAGGTATGAAGCAGATTCCTAAAGATTCCGAACTTTATCAGGCTCTCGAATGGGCATTCTCCGTTGAAGACAAGGTTACAAACTACCTCAGAGCTCGTGAACTCATCGATGAAAAGTTCAAGAGAATGCACCCCGTTCACACGATCAACAACATGGTTGCTATCGTATTCGCCCTTATGCTCGGCGGCAACGACTACCAGAAGTGCATCAGCGAATGTGTTGCTATCGGTCTTGACAACGACTGCACAGGCGCAACTGTTGGTTCTATCGCGGGCGCTTGCCTCGGCTTTGACGCTATCCCCGAATACTGGTACAAGAACTTCAACGATACTGTCGGCACATACCTCACAGGTTATGCGGAAGTTTCCCTTTCCGACGTTATCAACAGATTCATCAAGCTCAACGGCTGAAAATGACACGAAAAAAAGACAGGCAAAAGCCTGTCTTTTTTTCGTGTAATATCGGTAGGGGAGCGGCTTGCTTCTCCCGCACAATAAAGCAAAAACAACCGCATTTCGGGTATACCGTAGGGCGGCTTGCCCTACTTTAACACAATATCCTTAGAGAAGAGGTTTTACCTCATTTCGATATATTTTCCTATAACATAAATAACATAAAAAAACGCCCTTTTCAGGGCGTTTTTAGTTGACGAAGTCAACTTTGTTCTTTTTTCTCGTTTTTCGCCGTTGTGAGCATCAGCATCGTAAGAACTCTCTTTGTGCAATCGCGCATATCGTCGCGGTTTATCGTGCCGTCGGCAAGGGCTGCAACAACGCTCTTCGGGTCGCCATAGTTCATTTTAAGGTCTTGCTTTGCAACGAGTTCTCTTACATGGTTGGAATCGTTTGCAAAGTCGGACATTATCATGCCGTCAAAACCGAATTCTTTGCGCAATATCTCACTGCAATAAAGCGGGTTTTCGCTGACTTTAATGCCGTTTATGTGGTTATAGGAAGTCATTATGGAATAGGGGTTCGCTTCCGCGATAACTATTTCAAACGCTTTCATATATATTTCTCTCATAGCGCGGGCAGAAACGCGGCTGTTGGACTTCATACGCTGATATTCCGTGTTGTTCGCCGCGAAATGCTTGATCGTTGTGGAAACGTCAAATTTCTGAACACCTCTTACTATTTCGGAAACGACGGCGCCTGTGATATATGGGTCCTCGGAAAGATATTCAAAGTTTCTGCCGCAACAGGGGTCGCGGTGAATATTCATCGCAGGAGCAAGCCAAACGTCCACGTTGTAGCCGTTTGCCTCCGTACCGATGGATTTACCGAACTCGTATGCGAGAGCCTTGTTCCACGTCGCCGCGACCATCGTACCCGACGGGTAAACAACGACCGTGTAATTTTGGCGGAAACCTACGGGACCGTCCGACCAATAGCTTTCGGTTATACCGCGCTCGGGCATATAACCTATATAACCGTTCGAGTTACCGCAAGAAAGTGCAGCCATTTCCTCGTCGGAAAGATCGAACACGAACTCGTCAAGCGTAATTTCTCCGCTCAAAACGTTTCTGAAATCGTATTTGCGGGAAACAGGAGGGAGTACGGGACGCGTGAATTTGCCGTCAGTCGGAGTATTTTCATCAAGTTTTATTTCTCCGGATCTTTCTACCTTATGCTTTTCTGCAAGCACGACCTCTCGTGTGCTGGGTGTTACATCCATGTACGCAAGTAAAGGTGTGTCCGTCGTGAGCGAAACTATCTTAAGGTAAGCTTCTCCTGCAGGGAGTGCAAGACGAATGGGACCCGCCGTGCGGAATACGTTTGGGCCGTCTTCATATGTGGTATTTTCAAGCGTTACGGATTCTATATCCTGCGTAACATTGGAAACCATGAAAGAATAGGTATCTTCGAGCTTTCTTGTGGGGTGATAAGTCGTGTAACGAAACGTGAAATCGTAAAATCCCGCTTTTTCCACGTCGAATTTATACATGGCAAATCTGCCGGGGGTGTGCATACGGAAAAGACCCCTGCCCACTTTAACTTCGCCCTCTTCGTCCTCGAATTGGCGCGCGATAACGTAAAGCGCACATTCCGTAAATTTGCCGCCCTCTACAATAGAGCTGCCCTCTGCGGAAATATGTATCGTGTCGTCTTCTTTTCCAAAGGAGAAAGCGACCTTCGGAGCTTTTTCCTTGCCTGTGATGAAGAATTCGCAAGTACCGGGGGGAAGGATTATTTCCGCGCCCTCATCTGTAAAATAACTCTCATAAGAAGCGAGCGGGCGCTCACCGAGAACTATCTCGGATATGCCGTCACCAGAGGAAAGGCGCATTTTGTAAATACCCGCGGACGTTACGTTGATGCGGTAAAGCGTAGTGGTTTCGTTTACGTCGGCATACTGTTCTGCGCCGACTTCCATGTTTGCAAGCGGTCCTACGGGAATTCCCTCCGATGTATCGGGAGGGATAGCGTCGAGTGTTTCGTATTCGCCGCTTGCCGTCAAGCGTTTTTCAAGCTCCGTGGGAATATGAGCGCACTCCTTGATAACGGCGTATTCGGGATTTTCGAATTTACCGGCAAGCTCGAGCGCTTCCACGTTGTTGCCGAAGTAGACCGTATATTCGCCCTTTGCCATAACCCAAGCGTCGGCTTTACCGAGCACGCCCGTATCATCAAACGACGCCATGCGGGAAACGGGGTAAGAGAGAGAGAGAACTTCTTCCTCTCCGGGGGCGAGGAGCTTCGTTTTTTCAAACGTGCGGAGCTCGTATTTCGGCGTGCCGAGAGCTGAAACAGGGGAGGAGCTGTAAAGCATCACGGTTTCCTTGCCCGCATATGTTTTGCC
Organism: Eubacteriales bacterium; assembly: GCA_045121315.1. Classification (GTDB taxonomy): domain Bacteria; phylum Bacillota; class Clostridia; order Oscillospirales; family CAG-272; genus UMGS731. Next base: position 1,276 of record JBGVFW010000358.1, on the reverse strand, counting down.
TGTGTTTTTAACGCGGACTTTTACGCGGACATTGCCCGATATGCCGTCACATTCAAATGAAACGAGTGTTTTTTCAAATTCCGTATATGAAAGACCGTGTCCAAAAGGATAAAGCACCTTTTCGCGCGCACCTTCGAAAGTTTCGAAATAGCGGTAGCCGACGAAAATGTCCTCATAATATTTTTGGATAGTACCCGCTTTTTTACCGAAATATGGTGCAGAGGGGTAATCCTTATAATGGCGCGCAACCGTATCCGTAAGCTTGCCGGAGGGGGAAAATTTGCCGCAAAGTATATCGCCGAGCGCATTGCCACCCTCCATACCGGGGAGATTGAGCATGATAAGCGCCTTTACTTCATCACATTCCGTAAAGGAAAGGTCGATAAGGTTGCCCGAGTTTACGATAACAGCTATCTTTCCGTAATATTTTTTCAAAGAGGAAAGCAAAGCTTTTTCGTCCGGAGAAAGCATGAAATCGCCATCTACCGCAACAGTATCGTCATTTTCGCCCGCAGTTCTGCCTATAACGAGAACGGCTTTTTTTGTTCTTTTTGCAACATAGGCAATCTCTTCGTCCGAAATGGGCATTTCAGGGTTGATATGCGAGCCGCTGCCCCACACGCCGTAAGCGGCGATAAGATTTTCGGTGCACCATGCGCGATAGCGTGCGGCAAGCTCTTTGTCCACGTTGATACCCGCGTTTTCCATGCCTTCGAGCACGCTTATGCAATATTCGCTTTCGCAGAAAGCGGAGCCTGTTCCGCATTTGATCGTATCGACCTGCGTTCTGCCGAAAACAGCGACTTTTTCTTCTCCGAAAGGAAGCATATTTCCATCGTTTTTGAGCAAAACTATGCCCTCTCTTGCAATCTCTCTTGCAAGCGTCATTCTTTTGGCAGAGTCTTTGTAGGTGAGTTCCATAATAAAAAATTCCTTGGTAATTTGCCTTATTTTCTGTTTTTGTAAAAGGCTTTTCGCCTTGCTTATTTTCTACCACATAAATTATGATTTGTCAACATCAAATGCGATTTTCGGCAGAAAAGTTTACACATTTATAATATATTTTTTGATGTTGACAAAAGATATGCGCAAAGATATAATCTAAAATATAGACTTTGGGCATCGCATAAGGAGCGCGTTATGACAGAAAAATACGAAAATTTCTTAGACCTCATCTTCTATCAGATATATCCCCGTTCGTTTAACGATTCAAACAACGACGGCACGGGCGACCTCAAAGGCATCACCGCAAAAATATCGTACCTTGCGGACCTCG
>JBGVFW010000357.1:0-7876 GCA_045121315.1 Eubacteriales bacterium | reverse complement strand
TGGATAGGTTGTAACGCTGTTCATTCTATGATTTGCACCATTCATCACAAACTCAATGCCCTTTGCTATAGCGCAAAACTTTCCAATAATCAACTTATCACCAAGAAACTCATAGTGGTGAGTGACATGGTCTTCAAATTTTTCTGCCCCATTCACATCATCGTAGTAAGTGTATTCACCGACTACGATGTTCGACCTTGTAATTACATTCTTGATATACACAATTTGCTTGATGTTTTTGTTTGGATAAATGTGATTAGGATTTGGTCCCATAAGCTCACCCTTTCAAATTCTTATTTTCCTAACTGTTCGACCTATTGGAATTTGCAATTATCTATACTCCTCTGGAATCTCTATATGAAATGTTTCGCACAATAGTTTCACATCATGTATGGACAATAAGTTTTCCACCATTCAAGTCGAATACGAAACCGAAAAGCTCGAAGCGGTTCGAATTTATTTGCGAGATAAGAACTCCACGGTAGAGCGAGAACTCGCAGATGCAATCGAATCCGTCTTCAAAAAAGTTGTTCCCGTTGCAGTTCGGGAATATATCGAAAAGAAAAATGCTCCGTCACCAAAGCCCGTAAGCTTGGATCGTCAGAGCGAGTAACAAACAATTTTATTATTAGTCAGGAAGACATCAAAACCCGTGCAAAAAACCGCCCAAAGTTAAGGGGGTACGAAAAAGTCTCGGAAATCGTCAGATAAGACGGTTTTCGATTGGAAAGCAGGTTAAAGCCGCGCCACTTTTCGGCGTCGGCCTCTCACATCGGACGGCAGAGCCGACCGAATTTGCGAGATTTCAAGAGCTTTGACGAGCTTTCGAGAGATGTGAGATTTCCGATAAAGGTCACTTTTTAGATGCAAGGTCACTTTATTTGGGCTTCTATACTCCTTTTTGCCCATTATACCGAGGTTTTGGGCGGTTTTTGCGCGTCTGGTCAAGGTCACTGGCAGAAAGAATGAGGTAATATGCACAAATGGCAAAATCGAAAGATTCAGTCATGGACGAAGATAAAGGGAAAGTGAGGTTCGCTTTCTACACAGACGAACCCACCATGGAACTGGTCAATCAGCACTACAAGGAAGACGGTTGTGGTTGCAGGAGCGAGTATATCTCCAAAGCAATTCGCTACTATGCAGAGCTTCATTCGCTGAAGGATTGCTCCAATGTCATCCCCGACATCATCACTTCCACACTCAAGGACATCACAAGAGAGAGCGATAACCGTCAAGGTAGATTGCTCTTCAAGATGGCTGTGGAGCTGACGATCCTGCAGAATATCATTGCAGCCAACAGCAACATTGACGTGGCTACACTCGAAAGAGTGCGTGGTATCTGTGTCAATGAGGTCAAAAAGCTCAACGGTATTATCAGTTTCGATGAAGCAGTCAGATGGCAAAGCTGATATTAAAAGTCAACTACTACAAGCCCGGTCGTGCCAAGTCGATGGGTGGCTACGCAAAATATATTGCTACCCGTGAGAACGTTGAAAAGATTGAAGACAGGTCTCTAACGCTGAAAAGCACAGAGAGTCACGACGAGTTGATAGAAAAACTTGTCAAAGATTTTCCCGAAAGTATATTCAGCGAGGAATATTTATCGTATCAAGAAGCTCCGAACAGAGCCAATGCGAGTGAGTATATCACGAGAACGCTCGAAGATAACCTGCCGTATATCGTTGACTCTCCGACCTACGCCGACTATATTGCTACCCGTCCGAGAGCCGAGAGGATCGGCTCTCACGGACTTTTTACTTCGGGTGATGAGCCTGTGGTGCTGTCAAAAGTATCACAGGAGCTGAACGAACATCAAGGAAACGTATGGACGTTCATCGCTTCTCTCAAGCGAGAAGATGCAGAGAGGCTCGGCTATGATAACGCTTCTCGATGGAAGGACATGATAGGTAGTCACGTTGCGCAGATGGCTTCGGCAATGAAGATCCCGATTGAAAACCTCAAATGGTACGGTGCTTTTCATAACGAAGGGCATCATCCACACGTGCATATCATGGTCTACTCCAAAAATCCCAAGGAAGGTTATATAAATAACTATGGAATCGAGAAGATACGTTCAGAGTTCGTTCGAGATATATTTGCACAAGACCTCACGAGCTTGTACGAGGATCAGACCGAAATGCGTCAACGCTTGAAGACTGCAGCCAATGAATTGATCCACGAAATTCTAACCAAGGCAGAAGGAAGGACCATCGAGAACGATAGCATCGAGCAAAAGATACTGCTCCTCTCCGAGAAGTTCAAGAAGACGAAAGGCAAAAAGGTCTATGGTTATTTGAGCAAGGATATCAAGGATCTCGTGGATTCTATTGTGGATGACCTCGCCAAAGATGATACCATCTCGGAACTCTATGACATGTGGTACGATTTGAAATACGAAATCCTTGGTATGTATTCTGGCAAACGCCCCTTAAAGATACCTCTGTCCGAGAACAAAGAATTCAAATCGATCAAGAACCGTATCATCAAGGAAGCCTCCTCCCCCAACTATAATACCAATGTTAAAATTCATTCCTACCCCAATGGAAACAGAGTGAGTGCTTCTACAGTCACTCGTCTATTCAAAAATCTCTGCAACATTTTCCGTGACAAATTCGATGACGAAAACAGAAGAACCATCTACACTCCTGCCGTCGACAAGCGAATCCGTCGTGAAGATGAAGCCAAGAGAAATGCGGAACTCATATACGATTAAGGAAAGGAGATGCCATGCCGTATATAAATTTCACAGGCGTGTTGTCAAGTCAAGTGCAACACTTTGTCAAAAAAGACTTCAAAAGGAGAAAGCCATCCGAGACACTTTCTTGGTCTGAGGTTAAGTTTGAAGACCACAGTATTTAAATTTTCTTCAAGTACATCTTCAAGAGCATTATACTTGGAATAAAATTGCCTGAGTAGTCCATTGATATTCTCAACAGAAGGTTTTTCCCAAGGAGAATGAGGATGAGCAAAAAACACATCTATATTTAACTGCTGTTCCAATTCCTCTGGATGTGAAAACTCGATACCTTGATCAAAGGTAATGCTCTTGATTGGTACCTTAGACCGAGCAAGAAGCGACACAATGGCGGAATTCATATCTTCAGTCTTTTTAGAAGCCACTCGCCCTGCATATAGGTAACGGCTTTTTCGGTCAATTAATGTAACAATACAGCTATCCGTACCACGGGCAGTGATCGTATCTCCTTCCAAATGGCCCAATTCTGAACGATTGTGAGCTTCTTTGGGACGATTATTGATTAATTTCACAAAGCAAGTGCGTTTTCTGCTTTCTCTGCGTTTTCCCATGTTTTTATATTTGTGTCGCAAATAAAAACGCAAGGTATCCCATAAAAGCCCGTTATCCAAGCCTCGGTAGATAGTTGAGGTGCTGATAGATACCGACGATCCTTCCTTTTTCAGCCGTTCGCAAACCTGCTCCGGCGACCAGTAATGGCGTCCGATCAGCTCACGCACCATCCCTCTGACGGAAGGATCTTCTAAAATACGTTTCCTGCGGCAGTGAGTTCGTTGTTCACGATACCGTTTTTCTGCTAAACTTGGGCGGTATTCTTTGGCATTCCGAGACAATTCACGGCTAATGGTTGAAGGAGATCTGCCTAATTCTGTTGCAATTTTTCGCAAGCTCATGTTTTTTTGCAGCAAAACCAGTAGACATTCTCTTTCAAGTGTGGTAAAATGGTGATAGGACTTCATAGCGGCCTCCGTGTTCGATGGTGTGTGGTAACTTCATTTTACACCTTGGCTGCTCTGAAGTCTATATTTTTTGTTTTTTTACTGTTGCACTTGATATGATAACACGCCGACGACAAGAAAGCGGACCCTCAAAGCGAATCGATTAAACCGAAAACCTCATTCCAACTCAACCAAAACCAAACAACTAAGCCGAAATAATATTTAGAACAAATCCAAACAAACTCAAACGATCTTATACTCTCCCGCCGTCAACTCAAACACCATCTTACCGCCAACAATCTTGCCACCCAGCTCCTCAGCCGTCATCGCCAGATCGTTAACCGTAACCATCTCCCCGCCATTGATCAACGGGAATTCCACCCGCGCACTCGTACCCGCGGGAATGGTCACGCGGTAAATAAACTTACCCTGCTCAAACTCCCAAGCCGCACAGATCATGCCCTTGACAGATTCATAACGTGCCTTGACAAAGGTGATCGGCTCCTGACCCTCGGGGAGCGCATCGCCGCGGCGCATGTCGGGGCGAGGCGAGAGGATAAAGTGTCCAAAGCCGGGCTGCTCGGGATCGGGGCTGATACCCGCCATCGAAGCATACATCCATTCCAAAACCGCACCGTATGCATAGTGGTTGAAGGAGTTCATGCCGACAGCACCAAAGCCCGTTGCCAGCGTGTAAGAATTCCAACGCTCCCAAATGGTGGTCGCACCCTGACGAACACTGTAAAGCCAAGAGGGGTCTGCCGTCTGAAGCAGCAGAGAATAAGCAAGATCATCCAGCCCCAGCTCGGAAAGCGTCTGATTCAGCACACCCGTGCCGACAAAGCCCGTCGAAAGGGTGTAGTTGTTGTCAATGATCTTCTTCTCCAAACGCTTGATCAGCGTCTCGCGCAGAGAATCTTCCACGAGCTTGAAGCGAAGAGCCAAAAGATAGGCAGTCTGCGTGCCGATGGTCAGATCGTCGCCCGCCTCGTTGACATAGCGCTCGCGCCAAAGAGCCACGATTCTGTTGCGCAGATCGGTGTAGTAAGCCGCGCGGTCAGCCTTTCCGAGAACATTCGAGAAGAGCACCATCAGCTCGGCATCGTAGGCATACCAGGAGAGGGAGATGTAAGCCTTGTCGGTCACATCGTAGTTCAGCCAGTCGCCGTAAACGGGGCGGGGACCCTCCATGCCGTTGCGGGATTGCAGGTGATCCATGTAATATTCCATCGCCTCATAGTGCTCGGCGATGAGCTCGGTGTCGTTGTACATCAGCCACAGGCGGTAGGGCACGACAAGTCCCGCATCGCCCCATGCGCTGTTGGCAGAGTGGCTGTCACCGAAGACACGCGGGATAACATCGCAGAATCCCTCATAGCCGATCTGCGAATCTCTTGCATCCTGCAGCCATTTGCGCATAAAGCCGTCGATATTCATCTGATAAGAGCCTGCGCCCACAAAGATCTGCGTGTCGCCCGACCAACCGAGACGCTCGTCGCGCTGCGGGCAGTCGGTGGGGATGGAGAGATAGTTGCCGCGCTGACCCCAAAGCACATTGGAGATCAGCTTGTTGACCTCGGGGTTGGAGGTGGTGATCTCGCCAACCTCGCGGTCAACCGAGGTGATGACCTCGCCGCAAGCGGAGATCAGTTCCCAATCGCTGTCGGCGGTCAGCTCGAGATAGCGGAAGCCGTAGAAGGCGAAGGTGGGCTTGTAGGCTTCCTCGCCCGTGCCGGCGGCCACATAGTAGATGCGCGCCAGAGCAGAGCGGTAGTTTTCAATGTAAATGCCGTTTTTGGGGCCGTCGTTGCCGCGCGCGCGGTTGCCGCTGTCGTTGAGCATCTCGGCCACATAACCGCGGATGATCGTGCCGCGCTCAGCGCGAATGACGATGGCGGGGCGGCCGACCATGTCCTGACCCATATCGAGCAGAATGCTTTCGCCTGCCTTCAATTTGGTCGCCTCACAGCCGCGGCCAACGCGCTTGGAGAGCACGTGGATCTTGCCGAAATCGCTGCCGTCCTCGTCAACACCGCAGTGCAACGTCGCGCTCAGCGGGTAGCGGGTGAGATCCTGTCTCACGCGGATGGGAGGGCCGACGGGGTCTTGGATCACGCCTTCAAAATCGTTGTCCGTAATGGCTTTGCTCCATTTGTAAGCGCCGGGGAAATCGCAGGGGTGAGGCATGCGGGCGTCGTAATATTCGCCGTCCCAGATGTCGGCGGTCATGACGGGGCCGCAAACGGCGGCATCCCAGCTCTCGTCGGAGGCGATGAGGTCGGTGGTGCCGTCCTCGTATTCTACCTCGATCTCGCCGCAGAAGGCGGGAACCTTAAATCCGTAGAAGCCGAAGGAGATGCGGCCCGACCACCAGCCGTTGGAAACCTGCGCCGTGAAGCAGTTTTCTTCGCGGAGCATGTCGGTGATGTCGTAGGTGAATTGGAAAACGCGGCAACGGTAATCGGTCCAGCCGGGCTTGAGCTCGTCATAAACCTTGCCGTCGGGCGTGTTGATGCCGATGCGTTGGTTGTTGAGGCGCAGATCGAACATGCCGAGCGCGGTGGCTCTGACGGTGGCGCACTTTACCGGCTTTTTGCAGTCGAAGAAGGTGAGCAGGGTCAGAAGACCGTTTTCGGGGGGGAGGTCGAGGGACTTGTTATTGAAAACGCGACCCTGTTTATGCCAAGGGTGCTCGTAAACGACAGGTTTTAGGTCGGGGTGTGTGATAAAGACGGCTTTTTTCATGTGCTGTCTCCTTTCTCTCTCTGTGGCATTGCGGAATGCCGTGATAATGGCATTGTATCATAATTTTTGGGTTTGCGCAAGTGGTGGGGCGTTTTTTTGTGTAATTTGTATGATGTTTTTTGGGGTGGGGTTCGTTTTTGTTTGGGGTTTGTTGGAATATTGTTTCGGCTGTTTCTTTTGGTAAGCGTGTCGAAACGTACAAGACCAAAGGCAGAGTGAAAAACTTTCAATACATTGATTCCTTTTCTGTTTTGACTGTAGATGATAAACAGTCAGCACACCTGAAAAGCCAATTAGTGCAACCAAGGGATACTTTTCAGGATATCCAATTAATGCTTATTCCTCAAATTGATGAGTATACGCGCGATAGAATAATCAACAATATCCAGAACAAACTGGAAAAATATGATGAGTTCACAAGCTATACACTATCTGACGGTACAGGTGTCATTAGAACAACTATAAGTTGTGACCAAATACAAGAAATCTCAAAAGATTCTGCCGTTTGTAAAGTTGAGCTTACGAGATTTTTTGAGGTTTTTAATTCGAGTATATCGCCGACAAAATTTGACTTGGAATTAAATAAAAGCGTTTCAATTCAGAATCTACCCATAGTCGGTTTTGCGGATGTAGCGATATCTGACGGCGTCATTATTGTTGCCCTCGATGACCTTGATATAATTTCCCGAAGTGCCTACCACTATACCTACATGATCCGCCCAGCCTGTGCAGTCGCCGATAGCGGTATCTTTCTGAGCATAATATATCACATCCCCCGGCAGGGGAACATAGGTCTCATCCTCCTGCCAGCATCCTATGCTCTCAAACAGAGCAATTTGGCGCTGACAACCGCACTCCGGAGGAATGATGTCTTCAAGATTGTTCTGGAGCGCCACGACAGTGACAAATGTGGCGCACCAGCTATCTTCATATGTAACAAGATAGTCTACGGGAAGCACCTCCTGAGCGTTGTAAAGATCAATGATCTGATGATGCTCAGGCGAGCCCTTGAGAGTGCCAAGCCAAGCTTCCGCCGTACTGATCAACTGCTGACGCAGAGCCATCTCGCTTTCCGAAACCTCCCGTGCGTAGCCGTAGTCACGGTTTTGGGGAGATGTTTGGTTCAACAGAAATACGGCTAACACAAGTATAAGCACAGCCGCACCGACTGTGACACAAACTGTTATTTTCTTTTTGATTGGGTTTCCCATAGTTTTTTGTATCATAGCAATATCCTTCGAAAAGCATAATAAACAAAGAGCGAAGATTGTGTGGTGCGGTGATTTGCCGCCAAATTCCTATTTATCAATGAGATTATTATATCACAAAACCGAGAGCAAGTAAACCTCTATCCTGTAAACAATCGATAATGTTCTTTCTACATAGCCAAATGCTTATCAGCCAAGCGTTTGGCTTTTTTTATTGCAGAAAGGAT
>JBGVFW010000356.1:0-8862 GCA_045121315.1 Eubacteriales bacterium | reverse complement strand
CGCCATACTTAAAATGAGTGAGCACACGGACGTTGCTGCGGCGCAGCGCGCCGCAGATGCTCTCGGCGTGAAATTGCACGTGGTTGACTGCATGAAGGAATTTTCCAAATGTGTGGTGGAAAATTTCGTTTCTGAATATTGTTCGGCACGTACGCCGAACCCCTGCGTTGTGTGCAACAGGGAAGTTAAGTTTAAAAAGCTCTGCAATCATGCAAAAGCGGTTGGCTGCGGCACGGTTTCGACGGGACATTATGCGCATGTGAAGCAAAACCCCGAAAACGGCAGATATTATATTTCCCGCGGGATTGACGACAGAAAAGATCAAAGCTACGTTTTGTGGCGGCTTTCCCAGGAGGAGCTTGAAATGCTTTATTTTCCTCTTGCCGATGACGTGAAAACGGAAGTTAAACAGCTTTCTAAGGAGATGCGACTTCCGTCCGCGGAAGCGAAAGAAAGCCAAGAGATATGCTTTATTCCTTCAAACGACCATTCGGCATACATAGAGGAGCTTTTGGGTCATAAATTTCCGGAGGGGGACTTCATAGACGCGAGCGGAAAGGTTTTGGGCAAGCACAAGGGGGTGCCGCGCTATACGATAGGGCAGAGAAAAGGCTTGGGTATTTCTTTGGGCAAGCACGCATTCGTTACGTCTATTGATCCGCACGGCAACACCGTGACGCTTGGAGATGAAGCCGAGCTCTTCCAAACGGAGCTTGACCTCTCTGATCTTGTGTTCCAAAAACGCGTTATAGGCCAGGGAGAGAGTGCAAGACTTTTTGCGAAGATACGCTACGCGGCAAAACCCGTTCCTTGCACTGTGACGGTGCAAAAAGGAGGGGCTCACGTCGTTCTAGATGAGCCTGCAAGAGCAATAACTCCCGGTCAATCCGCCGTTCTTTACGACGAGAACGACGTGGTTTTGGGCGGCTTTATCAACTGAAAAAGAAGCAAGCGGGCGAAAAAATATCAAAATACGATTTTTTAATAAAAAATGCTTTAAAAGTTAAGTTTGATTAGAAAAATTAAAAAATATACATTGTTGACGAAAGTCACACCAAAATATTTGTTAATATTACTAAAGGTTCAAAAACGGCACCTGATTTTTGTGAAAAGATCACAAAAACCGGGCGCTTTTTTTGCCTTTTCGCACATAAAAACAGGCGAAAAAGTTTTTGAAACTATTTTTCCAAAAAGCAAAAATATTCCCTTGACAAATCCGAAAACCGCTACTTAAGTCAAAAAAATCTAAAATATTGAATTTTAAAAATACAAAAATACAGCAAAATCACGTTTTTAAATGTGAAAAAATTTTTAATTACCTGTAAACCCAAGAAAAACAAATGATTAAGCGTTTGTGACTTTAATAAATAATAAGGATAAAAATACGCCCCTAAGGGGGAGTGATGAGAGTTTTTTTGCCTCTTTGGTCGCTTGACTTTGAAGTTTTATATATGATATTATATATGCATATAAATTTGCTTTTTGCGTTTGCACCTTTTTCCACCGTAAAGGTGCTGCGCAGGTTTCGGAGGAAAGCATGAAATTTTTAAAACTTAAGAAAGTCTTGGCAGGAACCCTTGCATTTGCGATGTTTGCGGGATGTACTATCGGTACGTCCGCTGCGACCGTTTCTTCAAGCGGCTCTTCCTCGTCAAGCACATCATCGACAGAACAGGCTCTTGAACTGCTTAGCGACAAATCTTGGAGCGATTATTACGCTGAATATTCCGGAATGAACAGATATGCCGGTAAGGACATTGTAATAAACGCTACTGACTATACGGACTTCACTTATCCCGAGGGTTATTCCGAGGAAGATGCGTATGTTCCGTTCAAGGTTATCAACGTTGACGGAAAAGACGCTGTTCAGACACCCGATATCGGTACTACGACATGGACTGTTGAAGTTCCCGAATCCGGTCTTTACGCTGTTGACATACTTTATTATCCTACGGAAGCTAAAACGGCTAACATCGAAAGAACGCTCCGCTTTAATGATGAGGTATTGTTCAGCGAAGTGAGAAACCTTCTTATGACAAAGGTTTGGACGGATAACTACCTCGTAGACGAAAACGGTGACGTTTACTTTGAATCGGACGAAAACGGAAACGAAAGCCGTCCCACAAAGGCTCAGACTCCCGCATGGCGCGAATATACCGTAAGCGACCCCACAGGTTACTACAACGGCGAATTCGTTTTCTACCTCGAAGCAGGTACTAATACGATATCCCTTGAAGCTCAGAAAGAGCCCATGGCTATCGCATCCATCACGCTCCGCGCTCCCGAAGATACTATTACATATGAAGAATATCTCGCGATGCACGAAGCTCTCGGTCATACGGACGCCCCCGCTGGCTCCAAAATCTATCTCGAAGCGGAAAAACCTTCTGCAACTTCGGATAGCACACTTTACCCCAAAAACGATAAAACTTCTTCTATTAACAGCCCCACAAGCGCGAAATCAACGCTTATCAATTCGATTGGTGGATCGAACTGGGCGACACTCGGTCAGTGGATAGAATGGACTTTCGACGTTCTCGAAGGTCAGGCAGGCTTCTATACTATCAACGTTAGATTCTCTCAGAATGCGAACGAAGGTATCTTCGTTTCCCGCCGCCTTATGCTCGACGGCGAGGTTCCTTTCGAGGAAGCGAACAACCTCGAATTTATGTACGGTTCCAGCTGGCAGGTGGAAGCTCTTTCAGATGGTTCCTACAACTTCAAATTCTACCTTGAAGAGGGTCAGCATACGATCACTCTTGAAGTAACTCTCGGTCACTTGAACGACATTATTTCCCATGTGCGCTCCATCCTTAATGAGATCAACTCCATCTACCTCAAGATACTTCAGATCACAGGTTCCAGCCCCGACAGTTACACGAACTACAAGTTCTACGCGCGTATTCCCAACGAGATTGAAAGAATGCGCGACCTTGCAAATGAACTCTATGCTATTTCTAAAGAGTTCCAGGAAATCTCCGGCGTAACGAGCTCGAGTACGGCAACTCTTGAAAACGTAGCGCGTATCCTTAAAAAGATGGCTAAAGACAGTGAAGGTCAGATCGCAAAGAACTTTGACTCCCTTAAGTCTTACATCGGGAACTTGGGTACATGGATCAACGGTATCCAGAGCCAGGCACTTGCGCTCGACTATATCCTCATTCAGCCCGAAGGCGAAGAACTTCCTAAAGCGGAAGCAAACTTCTTACAGAATGCTTGGTATGAGATTCAGAGCTTCTTCTACAGCTTTATCACAGACTACAACTCCTTCGGCTCTGCAGTTGAAGGCGAAGACGTTACTGAGATAGAAGTTTGGACGCTCGTTTCCCGAGAATATGTTCAGATCATGCGTAATCTCATTGATGACGACTTCACTAAGAGTTACCCCAATATTTCCGTAAACCTTAAGCTTGTTACTGGCGGTGCTCTCCTTCCTGCATCTCTTGCAGGTGTTGGCCCTGACGTAATGCTCGGTTCCGGCGAAAGTACGGTTATCAACTATGCGGTGCGTGGTGCTATCATCGACGTATCCGGCTATGAAGAATTTGACGAAGTACGTTCCAGATTCCTTGAAGAAGCTTTGGTTCCTACAACCGTTGCTTTGGACTCTGCGGATGGTGAACTTGCAGTATACGGTATCCCGAACACAATGAGTTTCAGCGTTATGTTCTACCGCACGGATATCTTTGCTGAACTCGGCATCAGTGTTCCCACAACTTGGGATGAATTCAGAGAAATGATTCCGAAACTCCAGTCAAAGAACTACACACTCGGTATGACGAAAACGCTTGATATGTTCATTTTGCAGAACGGCGGTTCCATTTACGATGACGAAGGCGCAACGATCAACTATGACGATGATATAGCGCTCGACTCCTTCACAACGATGTGCGAATTCTTTACACTTTACAGCTTGCCTATTTCTTATGACGCATCCAACCGTTTCAGAACGGGTGAAATGCCTCTTATCTTCGCAGACCTTACAACATTCTACAACCAGTTCTCTGCATTTGCAACAGAACTTAAAGGTCTTTGGAGCTTTACTCATGTTCCCGGTACAGTACAGGAAGACGGTTCCGTTGACAGCACAAACATCGTTACTGTTTCTTCTACAATTATTATGAAAGACGCGCTTACACGCGGTACAGGCGAGGCGTCCTTCAAGTTTATTGAATGGTGGACACGTTCCTACATCCAGAGCCAGTATGCTAACGAACTTATTGCTTACGTTGGTCCTAACACGAAGTATAACACAGCAAACATCGAAGCATTCGACGAAATGGACTGGACGGCAGCGGAAATCAAGATCATCAAAGAATGTCTTAAAGACCTTGCCGGTGTCCCTGATATGCCCGGCGCATATATCATAGCTCGTTATGTAAACTTCGCATTCTTGGATGCATACAACAACAATGCTTCCCCCAGTGATGAACTTCTCAGCTACGTTGAAACAATTAACAAAGAATTTGATAGAAAACGCGAAGAACTCAGCCGCGACTTCTATATTCCCACAACTTATGATTGGTCATGACTTGCATGATTTAACAGAAGGGAATCATTTTACAAATAATATTATGTAAAGGAGAAAAACTACTATGTCTGAAAAAACAGCATCAGCAACGGCAGTTAAAGAGAAAAAACCTCTCGGTAAAAAGCCTGTTGCCAGAAAAGACATGACCAAAGTGCAGTGGATTTTGAAAGAAATGAAACGCAACTACATAGCTTACGTTATGTGCGCTCCTTATTTCCTTGTCTTCTTCACCTTCACAGTTTTGCCTGTTATTCTTTCAATTTTTTACAGCTTTACGATATTCAACCTTATCGAGCCGATGCAATGGTGCGGCTTCGATAACTATATCAGACTTTTCCTTGATGATGACATCTTCCTTATAGCTGTTCAGAACACGCTTATATTTGCCGTTATCATCGGTCCTGTTTCGTATATGCTCTCTCTCTTCGTTGCATGGTTCATTAACGAACTTTCTCCGAAGATACGTGCCGTTGTAACCCTTATCTTCTACGCACCGTCTATTTCCGGCGGTGCCACGACGATTTGGACGGTATTCTTCAGCGGTGACGCTTACGGTTACGCAAACTCCATTCTTATGCGAATGGGCATTATCCAGACGCCTATCCAGTTCTTCCAGAACGAAACATACGTTATGCCTCTTTGTATCGTAATTGCGCTCTGGTCCAGCTTGGGTACTTCGTTCCTTTCCTTTATCGGTGGTCTTCAGACGATCGACAAAGCTCAGTTCGAAGCTGCTTCCGTTGACGGTATCAAGAACCGTTGGCAGGAACTTTGGTATGTAACACTTCCGAACATGAAACCTCAGCTCATGTTCGGTGCTATCCTTGCTATCACAAGTGCTTTCGGTTTCGGTTCTATCGTTGACTCTCTCTGCGGTAACCCTTCCGTTAACTACTGCGCTTGGACTATTGTACATCACCTTGCGGACTACGGTGGTTCTCGTTATGAGATCGGTTATTCTTCTGCTATCGCCACTATTTTGTTTGCAATGATGGTAGGCTGCAATATGCTTATAAAGAAACTCCTTTCAAAGGTGGGACAGTAATATGGGAAAAAAATTACGTACAAGAAATCATAAAGTCGTTCTCAACCGTTCCGCCGGCGGTGACTTCGGTATTACGATATTCCTCGTTTTACTCGGCGCGTTCATGTTCTTCCCGATGTATTATGCGGTTATCCAGGCTCTTAAACCGCTCGACGAACTTTGGATGTATCCCCCGAAGTTCTACGTAGTTAATCCTACGTTCGGCAACTTCGCACTCATGTTCAAAACATTGCAGACATCTTGGGTTCCTTTTTCCAGATATATTTTCAACACAGTATTTATTTCTGTTGCAGGTACTTTTGGTAACCTTGTATTTGGTTCTCTTGCCGCGTACGCGATCTCCAAGATCAATTTCCCCGGCAGAAAACTCCTCTCCTCAATGGTAAGACTTTCCCTTATGTTCCAAGCGACTGTAACCGCCGTTGTTAACTTTATGACGATGAGTACGCTCGGTTGGGTAGATACATATTGGGCTATCATCGTTCCCGCTTGGGGCGCTACACTTGGTATGTACCTCATGCAGACGTTTATGGAATCATCCATTCAGGTTTCCGTTCTCGAAGCTGCACGACTCGACGGTTCTTCGGAATTCCGTACATATTGGCAGATCGTAATGCCTGTTGTTAAACCGGGTTGGGTAACACTTATAATTTACTCTTTCAAAGACCTTTGGAACACAGGCGCCTCTAACTACATTTACAGTGAACAGCTCAAAACATTCAACTATGCGGTTGGTCAGATTGTATCCGGCGGTGTAGACCGTGCGGGCGTTGGCACAGCTTCATCTGTTGTAATGATGATCGTTCCTATCATCGTATTCGTAATCGGTCAGAGCAATGTCATCGAAACGATGGCTTCGTCCGGTATGAAAGACTAATTGGGAGGGAAACGTTATTATGAAAAAAACTTCAAGAATATTTATAGCGGTTCTCTGCCTCATGATTCTCGCGGGCTGTATAAGCCCCGCCTTTGCGGCAACCGCTCCTTATGAAACGTATACGTACTCCATGGACGGCGAACCGATGCAGTCCCCCGACGCATACGTTCCGGAAAGAATTATCTCAAACTACGATATGGGTGTAACACCACTCAAATCTGCAAAAGACCTCTTCTTTGACGAAGACGGAAACCTTTACGTTTCCGATACTGGTAACAACCGCGTTCTTATTTGCAACGCAGACTTCAAATGCCAGTTTGAAATCTCTTCCTTTGTAAATGAACACGGTGTACCCGATGCTTTGAGCGCTCCTCAGGGCTTGTTCGTAAACGAAGATACCATCTACATCTGCGATACAAACAACTCTCGTATCGTTTGTTTTGACAAAGCAGGTAATTTCCAGCGTATAATTTACGCTCCCGAAGCAGAACTTATGGGCGAAGATACGATCTTCCACCCCGTTGCTGTCTCAGTAAACTCCTCCGGCTGTATGTACGTTGTTTCCGACCAGACTTACTCCGGCGTATTCTACCTTGATCAAGACGGCGAATTCATTTGCTTCGTAGGTGCGCAGCAGGCGGACGTTCCGCTTGCTACGCGTATCCGCCGACTTATATTCCCCGATGTTACCTCCGTGGAATATGTTACGGCTACTTATAACAACTGCTCCATCGACTCCGAAGGATTCCTTTATGTAACAACGAGTGACATCGACGATGAAACTCTTTCTTCTGCCATCCAGTCAGGTAACGAAACTTACGCTCCCGTTAAACGCCTTAACAGCGTCGGCGACGACGTAATGAGAAGAAACGGCTTCTTTATCCCCGCCGGTGAGGTTGCTATTTCTGGTCACGTTACAACATCCGATTCCGTAACAGGTCCTTCCAAGATAATTGACGTAGCTCTTGGCGAAAACGGTATGTGGACTATCATAGACAGCAAGCGCTGCAGACTTTACACATACGACAGCGACGGTAAACTCCTTTTCGCTTTCGGTGGTAACGGCGCTCAGCTCGGTAACCTCAGCCAGCCCACAGCTATAGCATATCGCGGTAGCTCTCTCTATGTTCTCGACGCAACTCTTAACACAATTACTGTTTACAAGAGAACAGACTACGGCGATATCATCGCTCAGGCTCTTAAACATACAGACGACAGACAGTATTCATTGGCTCTTTCCGACTGGGAAGCAATTCTTAAAGCTAACAACAACTTCGATTCCGCTTATATCGGTATCGCTGAAAACCTCTTCCGTCAGGGCTCCGAAGTTGAAGGCGCTTATGAAGAATCTCTCAAATACTTCAAAGCCGCAGGCGATACTACAAGCTATTCCAACTCTTTCAAAGCTATTAGAAAGAATTGGGTAGAGAAGTATGTATTTATCGTAATTATCGTTATCGTTGTTCTTTGCATTGCTATCGTTAAGTTCCTCAATTACGTTGGCAAAAAGAATAAAGAGGGTATTACGAAACTCGGTAAACGCACACTTTGGGAAGAATTTATTTACGGTTTCTACCTCATAATGCACCCGTTTGACGCGTACTGGGATTTGAAACATGAAAAGCGCGGTAGTGTAAGAGGCGCTTTGCTTATAGACTTTATCGTAGTTATTTCTTATATCTACTACACAGTCGGCAGATCTTACATCTTCAACCCTAACAAGGGAAGTGTAAGCATCGTATTTTCCATCCTTACGGTTGCTGTACCGCTCATGCTCTGGTGCGTTGCTAACTGGTGTCTTACAACACTCTTCGACGGCGAAGGTAACTTCAAAGACATATTTATTTCTTCTTCTTACGCATTGTTCCCGCTCATCATCTTCATGATTCCCGTAACGATGGTTACAAACATCGCTTCTCTTGATGAATCCAAGATGATCTCTCTCGTACTCAGCATTTCCTTCGTATGGCTCGGTATGCTCTTGTTCTTTGGCTCAGCTACTACACATGGCTATTCGATGGGTAAAAATATTCTCATTACAGTAGCGACTATCGTCGGCATGATGTTTATCATGTTCATTATCATGTTGTTCTCCAACCTTATCCAGCAGATGGTAAGCTTTGTTGCGGACATCATAACAGAAGTTTCGTTACGTGTATAATGGCAGGGAGGATAAATAATGAAAAAATTTAGAATATTGTCCGCCATTTTGGCGGTGGCGATGTTGATTGCCGGTTTTTCGCTCCCCGTCGGTGCGGTTTCGATCGACTCTTACACTTCCACTTCTTACACCGATGCGGAATCTAAGGTCGCAACGATGACTACTGTTTATAAGAGCGAAGACTATGGCTATGAAATGCTCATGGACACACAGTCCGGTGAGTTCGCCATTAAAGATTTGTCAACAGG
>JBGVFW010000355.1:0-5298 GCA_045121315.1 Eubacteriales bacterium | reverse complement strand
AGCGCAGAGAACCTTGGGCACGAGCGCATCTGCATAGGGCGGGTCCATGAAGATTATGTCGAAAGAATTTCTCTTGCCGGCGGATTTGATATACTGTTCCCAGTCCATGCAGAGCACGTTTGTTTTGGGGTAGAGCTTCGTCTTTTTAGCGTTTGCCGTGATGATGTTTACGGCGTCCTTGTTGCCGTCAACGAAAGTGCATTTTTCCGCGCCTCTGGAAAGCGCTTCAAGACCCATCTGACCCGAGCCCGCGAAAAGGTCGAGCATTGTTCTGCCCTCGATATCGAACTGTATAGCGCTGAATATAGCTTCTTTAACGACTGCGGGGGTGGGGCGCGTTACCTCGCCTTCGAGTGTTTGAAGTGATGTGCCTCTTGCACTGCCTGTAATAATTCTCATGTTTTTCTCCTTGTGGTTTGAATTATTTTTCCTTATATGTTTTGAAAAATTCTATAATTTTATTCGCCGTGTCACGCGTGATGCCGTGGACGGTGAGCAGTTCCGCTTCCGTTGCGCTTTTAACGCCCGAAAGACCGCCGAAGCGGGAAAGGAGCGCCTTCGCTCTCGCTTTGCCGATGCCGTCTATCTCCTCCAAAACGGAGGTCTTCACGTTTTTGCGCTTGGCGTTCATCATTTTTGAAACGGTGAAACGGTGAACTTCCTCTTGTATGCGGAAGATGAGGGAATAGACCGAGGCTTCCGCCGCTATGGAAATCTCCTCTCCGTATGCGTTCACGAGCGCGCGCGTTTTGTGGTGATCGTCCTTGACCATGCCGAGCGCGGGTACGGTCACGCCGTGCTTGTCCAGTACCTCTTGAACGGTGCTGATATGCCCTATGCCGCCGTCTATGAGGAAAAGGTCGGGCGGGGGCGTTGCCGCGTCCTCAAAATGGGAAATGCGGCGCTCCATCGCCTCGCGCATGGAGGCGTAGTCGTCCTGAATCTTTGTTGTTTTGATATTAAAAATTCGGTAGCCGCTCTTTTTCGGCTTGCCGTTTTCGAAAAGGACCATGCCCGCGGTAATATTGTCGTCACCGATGTTGGAAATATCGAACGCTTCTATTCTTTCGGGAACGACTTCAAGCCCTGTGATGGAAGCAAGGCGGGCGAGAGTTTCGTCGCTTTTTGTTTTTTCGGCGACGAATTCCTTTGCTTTCTGCGCGGCGTTTTCCTCCGCCATAACGCAAAGCTTGTGAAGGTCCCCACGCACGGGCGTTTTTATTTTTACGCCATACCCCGCACGCTCCGAAAGCCATTCCTGCACTGTGGAAACATCTTCCTCTGCGAGCACGCCCGCGGTATCTATCTCTTTTGGGACATATTCGCGTTTTTCGTAAAGACTGCAAAGGAAGGAGCATATCGCGGCGCTATCCAATATTTCGCCGCCCGAAAAAACGATACTTTCGGAATCGATGAGCTTGCCGCCGCGTATATAGAATACGCACACGGCGCCCGCCGCTTCTCCTGAATACCACGCGACGATATCGCGTTCCGTGTCGGGCGAGGCAACGACCTTTTGTTTTTCGCAAAGGCGGTTTATTGCCTTTATCCTATCGCGGTATTCAGCGGCGGCTTCAAACATGAGGTTGTCCGAAGCATACTGCATCTTTTCCGTGAGAGATGAGAGAATCACATCCGTTTTGCCCGAAAGAAATGACACGGCAACATCCACAAGTTCGCGGTATTTTTCCTTCGTCACGTCTCCGTCACACACGGCGATACAGCCGATGTGGCGGTATAGGCAATGGCGCACCTTGCCGATATCCTTCGGAAAGCTTCTGTGGCATGAGGGGAGCCCCAGCGCCTTCTGAAGCGAGATGATGACGTTGTTGACCGTGTCCGCGCTTGTGTAAGGACCGAAGTATTTTGCGTCCTTTTCTCTTTTGCGCGTCATGATAAAGCGCGGATATTCCTCGTCCGTGACGGCGAGGTACGGGTACGATTTATCGTCCTTGAGCAGGATATTGTATTTTGGTTTATACAGCTTTATAAGGCTGTTTTCAAGCGTCAGCGCTTCCATTTCCGTGTCGCAGAGGATGTAATCGAAATCATGGATACATCCCGTCATAGCGTCTGTTTTGGCATTGAAAACGCTTTCGTGAAAGTATTGTGACACGCGATTTTTCAGAGCGCGGGATTTACCCACGTAGATGACCGTGCCGTTTTTCGCTTTCATTATATATACGCCCGGGCGCAGCGGAAGCGTCGCCGCCTTTTTGCGCAGGCGTTCTGCATATTGCGGATTGACCATAAAGTTCCTTAGTGAATGAAAATATGGGGTTGAAATTTATTTTTACAAATAAAACAAAAACGGCAGATATGCCGTATGCATATCAAATGCAACGTCGTCTGCCGTAATTATTTTGGAAAACCTGTGATGACTAAAACTCACTCAAGGCTGTCTACAAGTTCTTCGAGGCCGTTGATAGCTTCCGCTTCATCGGGACCGTCTGCGATGATCGTAACAGTTGTGCCGGCGGAAATGCCCATGGAGAGAACGCCAAGCAAGCTCTTTGCGCTGATGCGGCGGTCGTCTTTCTGAATCCAAATAGCGCTCTTATAGGAATTTGCCTTCTGAATGAAGAATGTTGCGGGTCTTGTATGAAGACCAACGCTGTTTTTTATTGTAATATCGCGTGAAATCATGATATTGATATAACTCCCGTTCAATCTTGAACCCCAAAAGACGCAAGATTATTTTATTTGTTACATAAGATTATACCAAATTGTTTGAACAAAATCAATACTTTTTTTTAATTATAATAAGTTTTTGTAAGAAAAGTTTTAACCGCTTATTTTGACTATTTTGACGATAACCTCGCGGTTTACCGTGTAAAACGATATTTCTTGAGATTCTGTGAGGAGAGTGGTTCCTCCAAGGTAAAAACCGTGATCAGTTACTGTGCCATCCAAAACCATTTTTCCCGTAACGGTACTTTTGCCTTTTACTGTGGCTTTAACAAGCTCGCCGTCGGCAGTATATGCGTATTCCGTCATATCGGACACGGAAACGTCCATGATATATCCTACGGAGCTGTCATCGCTCGTGAGATAAAGTTTATCGTACTGATTAAGGTCTATGTGATCGCTTGAAATGTTCGTTATTTCATATTCGACGATAACGCTGTCAAGTGTGTCTTCCGTGTTTAAAACGCTGTATACGCGAAAGGCGATTCCGGCTATAACGAGAAGCGCGACGATAATGATGATAGCGTCCGCGACGTTAAATCTCGGCTTATCTTCAACGTTTTTTGTGCTCATTTTTTATCCTTTCCGCGGCGTGCGCCGCAAAGTTTTTACCCGATTTTAAAGTCCGTTACGTAAGACGTTGCGGCGAAGTTTCCGCATCTGAAATATACGCATGAGCCGACGTTGATGCGTTCCGACCCGACGTAAGCGATGCCGCGTCCGTCTATATCCGCCGATGTGGAGATAGTGACGTAGATATCGTATTTATCCTCATATTCCGTTTGATTGAGCTCATAGCCGCCGTCTTCCGTTTTAACGGCGAGGCCCGACGTTGCAACGGATTTTTCCGTGCGTATGTCGGTTATCAAACCGAGGGATTCAAACGTGGAAGAGTTTAACGCTTTGTCGCCTGCGGCGAAGGAGCTTACATATTTCTCGTCCACGGACGATATGCGGACGGTGTAAGTAACCGTTTTTTCGTTCGATGCCGAAACTGAGGAGGGGAGCGCGCCAGTTTCCATCATTATAAAATAAACAATACCGAAAACGAGAACCGCTATAAGCAAAATGACGAATGCGTCGATTATGTTGAACCGACTTTTCTTTTTATTGTTTTCCATATTACGAAAAGCTCATTTCCCGGCGGCAGAATTATTTTCTATCCCCACCTGCCGCCGCGGGCGGGGATATTTCATGGTATTTTAAATATAAAGCTGTTTTCTTGAATCCGCGTCTTTGCAGTTGTTCACAACAGCCGCCGCAAGACCGACCATCGCCCAGAAGAGGAGGAAGATTCGGTAATTATACCAAACGTAATCCGTTGCTCCCTGAACGAGAAAAGCACATACGCCGCACAAAAATCCTACCAAAATTGTTTTGCCCCTCTTGCCGGAGGTGTTTTTCAGCGAGCTGAACATCATTCCTATGAACGTTATGCAGAAGATAAGGAATATTACCAATGCAAAAACGCCCATTTCGGAAATTATCTGCAAATATAGGCTGTGCGAATGAGGCGCGACCTCTGTTCCCGAAAGTGAATATTGCGGGTAAACGGAGGAGAAAACTTCCGTGCCGATGCCTATGCCGTAAAGCCATGTGTCGGAAAGCATCGAAATCGTGCCTTTCCAAATGTTGAAGCGGTAGAGCGTGGAGGAATCCGCCGTGTTGCCGATGCTTGCAAGTCTGTTTATAACGCTCGTATCGATAAAGAACGAAGCGGCAAGACATAAAGCGGGAACCGAAAGCAAGAAGCAAGCGAAGGTTTTGTGGCTGCTCATAACGATAAATATGAACACTGCCGCGATAAAACCGAGCCAAGCTCCGCGCGACCATGTGAAAATAAGGCACGCCGAACAGAGCATGAATGAAACGAAATATCTGAATTTGCTTCTTGCGCTCTTGGATATTGCGAACATAGCGAATATCACGGGGATAACGAGGACGAGGTATTCGCCCAAAACGTTGGGGTTTTGGAACGTGGAAACGGCTCTGCCCTTTATATCCGAGAACATTTCTGTATCCTGCCATATGGTGGAAACGGAACCGAAGAAATACTGGAAAAGTCCGATAACAGAAACCAGCACGGCGCCAGCCGTTAAGCTGTTTACACAGCCGCGCGCGAGCTGCTCCGAACGAATGATGTTTTTAACGATGAAATACATCGAAATAAAGCATACGAACACGAGCATTTTTGGAAGGCTCGAGGAAACGTCAAGCGAGATCACGCCGCCCGAAACGATGAAGAGCGCAAACGCCGCGACTGTAAGGTCTATGGGAGTGACCTTGATAAGTCTTTTTCTGCGAACCACTTTGAGGAAAAGTGAAAACGCCGTAATTATCACAATCCCCGCAAGTACCATCGTCGGCGTAAACGGAAGCACGAGGAACGTGGCTATAACGCCCGTCTCCGGCGAATGAAGCACTATAACGCCCGCTACGATAACGCCCAAACCGAGGGCTATCATATACGGCTGTGTAAACAGCGAAAGCGCGCCGAGCAAAATCCCGAGGAGCACGGCAAAGCCCGCGCCGAAATGCGAGGTCTGATCGCAGTCCTTGGAGGATACCTTGCGAAGCTCCAGAAAATCAAACAAGATAAAGTTTAATATC
>JBGVFW010000354.1:0-3440 GCA_045121315.1 Eubacteriales bacterium | reverse complement strand
CCGGCAAAACCGCTTACTAGCCGTTTTGTCGCTCCTTGGGATACGAGCGGCTGGTATTACGTTTGTCCGAATTTCGCGCTTGGTTCTAAAATTTATTCCAACAGCGACGTAACTGTCGCAGAGATCCCCGAAAAATATATCGGTGCGGACTACGTTGTAACGTTTAACTCCGCAGCGTACGGTTTTGATGACAAGCAGGAGGTTGACTTTTTCGCAGAGCGCGATATCACGGTTTTCGTGGCGTTTGACAGCGAAAATATCCCCGCTTACGCCGCAGAGTGGACTTCCACGGGCGACGTTATGAAATCCTCCGAAGGTGTGGAATACAATATTTATTCCAAAGACTTTACGGAGGGCGAGCACGTAAACGTACCGGGACTTTCCGGAGAGGGAAACCATTTTTCCGTTTTC
The DNA here is from genome assembly GCA_045121315.1 of Eubacteriales bacterium. Taxonomy (GTDB): domain Bacteria; phylum Bacillota; class Clostridia; order Oscillospirales; family CAG-272; genus UMGS731. Next base: position 3,029 of record JBGVFW010000354.1, on the reverse strand, counting down.
GTTCTTCCCAAGGATTACGAAGCGGGTGAAATTCCTGTTCCTGCGTCCGTTATCGCGCCCAGAGTTCCCGCTCCTTACGTTAAGAGAACATATAAAAACTACATAACAGACGTGTTCAACGGCGACGCCATCGCCCCCGAATACGAAACAAGCGGAGAAGTAAAGCTCGTTTCGCGTGAAAACGAAAGCAGAGATAAATACGTCGCTCTTTCCGGCGACTCTTACATCGTTCGCGCATTTGAAGGCACGAACAGAATCGTTGCAAGCGCAAAACTCAACGTTGCGGAAGGCTCCAAAGCCACATTCTCTTTGTGCGGCGCGGATGGCGTACTTTGCAAGCTCACTTTCGAAAACGGCAGAATAATTTCCCTAGGTGCGGAAGTTGCCACATATACAGACGGCAAAGATATCGCCCTTCGCATCGTTTACAACGGCGAAAAGGGCAGAGCGACCGTGTTTGTAAACTGCCGTAAGTCTATGACGATCGGCTGCGGCTCCGGCAACGCCTGTGCGGTAAGATTTACAACGAAGAGCGGTTCTGCAAGTATTGACAACCTTGTTGTTTCCGATGACACAGAACTTTACGTTGTGAACGATGATTTCACAAAATCTCCGGACCGCTATATGGCTAACAGCGAAAATGCGGAGGTTACGCGCGAAGCATATCCCTTCAAAAATTCCAAATCGTTTAAGGTTTCGTCCAAGGATGAAAACTACGCGACAATGTCCTATGCTTTCGCTCCTGTTTCGGGCGTTTGCAGTGTTGAATCTCTCCTTGTTGCAAATTCTGAGGATTTTTGCCTTGCTCCCGAACTTACGGATAAGAACGGTACTCCCGCTGTTCGAATCGCGCTTTTCGCGAACAATCTCTACGCTTCCAACGGCGACGAGTTCGTTCGCATTTTCGGAGGACTCTGCGAATTCCACTATTTCCCTTGCAAAAATGCTATCAATATAAAAGTTACGGTTGATACTGAAAAAGGCACTTACGATCTCATGGTTGATGGTGCGTACCGTGCAAAAGGCTTCAAGCTCATAAACCCCGTTTCCGAGGTTTGCAACGCTGTATACTCCGCAGGCGCGGCAGGTCTTACGCTTATGCGTATCCGCGTTTACGACGATGTTGATTTCACAAGAGGCATGATCCCGAACGCACCCGTATTCGACGTTACGAAAGCTCCTTATAACGCTGTTGGCGACGGCAAAACGCTTGAAACTGCAAAAATCCAGCAGGCTATCGACGACGCGGCGTTCACAGGCGGCACGGTTCTCCTTCCCCGTGGCACGTTCTTCTCGGGTGAGCTCTTCCTTGCTAACGACATGACGCTTTGGGTTGACAGAGATGCGACGATCCTCGGCACGCACGACCACGGTCAGTACCCGCTTATGGAGCCGGGCACGAGCCTTTGCGCCGTTCGACAGCTCGGACGAGCACTCGTTTACGGCGAAAATGTTTCCAACGTTCGTGTAACGGGCGGCGGTATGATGGACGGCAACGGAACATACCGCTTCAAGATGAATGACCCCATTGCCGGCAAAAGAGCGGAGGATTGCCGCCCGGACCTTTGCTATATCACATATTCCAAAGATATCGTTATAGAAAACATCAACTTCAAGAGCCCCGGCTTCTGGACGGTGGTTCCGCTTTCTTCTCGCAACATCATCATGCACCACCTCAACCTCGATTGCCTTAACACTCCCAACCGCGACGGTATCGACCCCGTGGACTGCCATGATATGACTATTTATTCCTGCAACATTATGGCGGGCGACGACGGCCTTTGCTTCAAGAGCTCCGATCCTTATGGCTGCGAAAATATCGACGTTTACGATATGATGATTCAGAGCCTTGCTTCCGGCATTAAATTTGGCACGGACACGTATTACAGCCTTAAAAACACGCGCGTTCGCGATTGCTTCGTTAAAAACGTAAACAGATGCGGCGTTTCCCTTGAAAGCGTTGACGGTGCTGATGTTGAAAACGTTACGTTCGAACGCATCAGCATGACGGACGTCGGCGCACCCGTTTATATTACTGTCGGTGACAGAAAGAGATGCCCCAGAGGCGGTATGGAACCCAGACTCGGTCACATTGATGGAGTAACGTTCAGCGAGCTTCGCTTTGAACATTACTATCCTTTCAGCCACACGAAGCACGTTCGCGAGGTTATGGCTATCGGTCAGTACGACCACGCGGGAATTGACAATGTAACGTTTAAGGATTGCTACTTTGTTCTTCCCGGTGGCGCAGAAACTATCCCCGGAGAACCCAAGGTCATAGATAACCGTTACCCCGAATACGACAGACACGGAGCTTCCACGGGTCATGCTTTCACGGTTAAATACGCGAAAAACTTCCGCGTTGAAAACTGCGAAATAAAACTCGAAAAACCTGACGTAAGACCGCAGATCGCGTTCTATGAATACGGTAAATAATAATGTGAAAAATCCTGCCGAAAGGCAGGATTTTTTCGTTATACAAAAAGAAGCAGAAAACCTTGCAGGTTTATCGCTTGTGAGAATGAGAAACAAGGGAGCGTGCGACTCCCCGCGACGGCAAGCATCGCGGAACCGCGTCGCAGGTCAGTTAAATGCGGATTTCAACTTAAACGCGTGAGTATATTTATTATATTTTTGATATATCACCCCGCGTTTTTATTGCGAGTCAGAATTCGAATGGCATCGGCGAGGTTCCGAACAATTTTAATTGTTCGGGAAGCCGAACCTCCATATGTTATCAGCAGAACAAGCGGATAAAGCGGAGGGCTTTTTTCTCTTTTTGCAACTTTTTCTCGAAAGCGAGAAAAAGTTGAATACAATAAAATAATTCATAAAAACAAAACCTCTCCCGTCAAATGCCGTGACGGGAGAGTGGGCTCTTATCTTATTTCTACAATGCAGTTGCCGACTTTAACTTTCATAGCGCTCCTCGAGCTTGCCGTATATTCGAGCGTTACGGTCTGCGGAACGCCCGATTTGAGAGAGATTTTCTTTTCCGTATCAAGAATTGCGATACAGCCTACTTGGCT
>JBGVFW010000353.1:0-2014 GCA_045121315.1 Eubacteriales bacterium | reverse complement strand
CGAGATTCTTTGTTGTTTGAATCTTTGTTGTTGTTCAATTTTCAAGGACCGTTTGCGCCGCCGTTCTCAACAGCGCTCCACTAGTATATCACAATGTTTTCGCTTTGTCAATACTTTTTTTCAATTTTTTTCAACTTTTTTCAAAAACTTGAATATCTCCCGAAAATGCCACTTTTTGAATCAAAACAATGCAAATTCACCTCTTTCCTATATCTTTCGAGCAAGGAAGAGGGGATTTATTTTAAATCAAAGCCTCTTTTAAAATGAAATATATATTCTTAAGTTCAAAAAAATCCTCACTAATTTTCTCCAATAATTCTCTTTTGAAAAAAACGTCTTCTATCTTTGAGTGTTTATACAACATAAATTCATTCCGAGCAACCCATTCTTTTTCAAGATTTATTTTCTCAAAACGTTCTTCATACCCATTATCTCCTCCCATCATAAGCGAATAACCTCTTCCTTTAAACGCATTTAACAGATCTAGATTCTCCCAAAGAAGTAAATCGCCTATATCGCAAATTCCTCTGTGAGAAGCTTTATAAACTTTAAGACCGTATTTCATTCCCTCAGGAGAAGCGTCAAAAAAATAGCCAAGTACGTTGCAACTTTTATGCGGATTAACTCGGTAACGCAAATAAACATATTCTTTAATCGGTTTTGCTTTGTTAAAACGTGCATCAGAAAAAGGAGTAGAAACGCAATAACGAGTATTAAGTATCAAATCAGTATCAATTTCACCAAGCACACAAATTAAAGCTTCACTTAAAAGTTTAAGCGGTTTCGTTATGTTTTCTGCATATCGTTCCTTAATACTATTATAGTAAGTTTTATTATTATTAAATTTTAAACTATCTAAAACCGAAATCGTTTCTTTGTTAAAACCGTTAAACATTATATCGCACCTCAAAACTCTATTGTTATTTCCTCTTTTTCAACCCTGCCGAGAGCTGCCTTGAATTCCTCTCTTTTTTCTTCATCGTGCAAAATGGTTTTTACGCCATTGTAAATCCCTTCTTCACTTATCTCGCATATAACGCCGAGCTTGCCGCCATCGAGCTGCTCGCTCGCGGATTTATAATTTGTCACGCACATAGGCAGGCGCAAAGTCTTCGCTTCTTCCACGGCGATAGGTTTGCCCTCGTGGCGCGACGGCTGCAAATAAACGTCGCACCTCGCCATAAATTTATACGGATTATCCGTCCGCGGCAGAAAGCGCACGCATTTTTCCGCACCGTTTTCGCGCACGATATCGGAAAGCTTCTGCTTATATTCTTCGCTTCCCTCTCCTATTATATAATAGCGCACATTTTCACCCTCATGAAAAAGCCTTGCCACGGCGAATATTGCCAAATCAAAACCTTTCTGCTCGCACAGTCTGCCGACGCTGAGTATCGCCGTCCCGCAAAAATCATCTCGAAAATCGCACGGCTCTTTCGATTTTTCAATGATTTCTTTTTCATTTATAAAATTTTCTATCGTTTCTATCTTTTCGCCAAGCTCAGGAAACTTCGCAGCGAGCGAATGTTCTATTTCTTTTGAAACGGTGATTATCTTATCGCACTTTTTAAAATACGGCAAATATACAGCGTCCTCGCGCGGCGGCTCGTCGTAATCAAAGTGAAGCCAAGATATTTTCTTTTTTGCCCGCACCTTATCCAGCATATAAAACATCGTGTGGTCGCCCCAATAAGCGAGTGCCACATCGTATTCGCCCTCGTGCATAGGCATTTTCGCCATAAGTTTGAGCCATATTCTGTTCGCGGCGTAAGTGCGCTCCAAACCGCCCTTACGCATCTTTAACATATCGGGCAAAAGAGAGAATGCAAAAAAAGGATTTTTTCGCAAGAAAAGTTTTGCTATAACGGAAAAAGAATTATTTCTGTTTATTTTAAATATCTCCCCGAGCTCGCCCATTTCCGTAATTTTTATTTGCGGAGGAACGAGGTGCAGAAACGCCCCCTCGCGCGAAGCAAGCAGAAGCTCCACGTCGTATTTTTCGTAATCGAGCTTT
>JBGVFW010000352.1:0-3275 GCA_045121315.1 Eubacteriales bacterium | reverse complement strand
CGTTGACCTTCGCTGTGTATTCAAGAGAAGGATTCTGCATCATCATGGTGCGCTTTTTCAGGGGGTGAACAGCGCACCTTTTCTTTTTTAAAACGTATCTGTCACCCGCAAGCGCGCCGCGCACGAGCGCAAAAAACACCATGTCATAGCTGAGCGTCATGCTGGAAGACGCGCCCGTATGCTTGCTCATCGCGTGGCAAAGTCCGCAGTATGCGCCGCGGTAAAACTCATGTTCGCCAACACGCAAAAGCGGCACGAAAGGTTTTACAAAGCCAAACAAGATCGGTTTAGCCTATCGTGGATGCGATCATCGGAGAAAGAGTTACGTCAGCCATTGTGTATTTGTCAACGATATCAGAGTTGATAACAACGGCGTTTACGTATTCTTCAAGGAATTTTTCATATTTGCTGCTTGCAACAGTGGAATAGTAATCAGCGAAAATATCGGCATATTCCTTGTCTTCAGCGTCTTCGTTAGCGTCCTCGTAAGCTTTTTCTTCGAGTTCAACTCTCTTAATGAGGTAGAGGTATTTGCCGGATTCAAGAGAGATAGCCGTTTCCGTGTAATCGCCGACTTTAAGAGCATCAATAGCGGCTTTTGCGTCTTCGTCGCTCATAAGGTCGCCTTCAACGATGTAACCTCTTTCGAAATATTCCGTCAAAAATTCATCGGAATATTCAAGAGCGAGCTTCTGGAAATCTTCGCCTTCTTTGAGTTTTGCAAGTATCTCTTCAGCGAGGAGAGCTTTGTTTTCTTTTCTCTCTTCATCTGTGATCTCTTCATATTCGTAAGAATATGCAAGAGTATATTCGTTTTCTTTAAGATATTCTTCGGAAATATCTGTTACCGCAACTTCTTTGCCGTCTTTATCGTAAGCAAGATATTTCTTGTTGCCGTCCTTATCTCTTGCGATATCCTGCGTCGTATCGATCATGATGATGAGGTACTGATAGAAGTTTTCCTGATAATATGTTTCAAGTTCTTCGGCAGTAACTTTTTCAACACCTGTTTCCTCGTTGTAGAGGTAATCTTGAATAGCCGTGTTGTTCTTTACTGCGATATCGTATTCGTACATCTGGTCTGCTGTCCAGCCGAACGCTTTCTTGAATGCGCCTTTGCCGCCATAGTTTGTAACGGCAGTTTTGTATTCCTGTTTAAGTTCTTTGAGTTCTTCTGCGTCGTGTTCAAGACCGAATTTTTCCATGAGGTACTTTTCAACTGCGATAGTTTTCGCAGTGTTCTGCATGATCTCTGTCATAGCCGAGTTCGTTTCATCGTCCCATATGAGTTCGTCATACCAAGAGTAGTAGTTGTTGGAAGAGAATATCTGATATTTTCTGTACATCATCATGAATTCGTATTCACTCTCTGTTACCGTATACTCTTTGCCGTCAATCGTGAATGTGAAAGCGGCACCGCTCTTTCCGCAGGATGCGAGCATGATCATAAGCATTACTGCGCAGAGCATGATGGAAAGAATTTTTGCAAATTTTCCTGTTCTTTTCATTTTAAAATCTCCTAAATAAAATTGTTTTTGTTGAATTTTGCAAGCGCAAAATCGGGTACTTATTATATTATACATAAATTTCAAATAAAATCTACTGTTTTTTTGATTTTATTTGTATATATTTTTTTAACGAAGTAAGAATTAAAGCAAAGATAGGCATTTTCGGCGTTTTTTTTGCACGAAATTAAAGGTATGCCGCCCTGGAATTTGCCGTTTCGAAGGAAAACGTCCGGCAAAAATCCCTGTTCCTTTCATTATTTATATCTTTTGCCAAGTTTTATTTATTATTCTGCGATTTTATCTGTACATATTTTTTAAGCAAAGTTCGAATAAACGCAAAGATCGGTTCCTTCGGTGGTTTCCTGCACGAAACATAGGAGCGCTCAGCGGGAGTCACAAGTATTCTTCCCGGGAACGCCTCCGCCATTTCGGACCAAGCGGCAAGATCGAGCTCCGCAGGATAGATAACTACGCTACCGCTTTTCTCGTCTATTTGCGTAAAGCCGCATTCGCAGCCGAGTGCGCGACAAAGAGCCGCATCGAGAAGCGTTTCCACGCTTGGCGCAAGGTCGCCAAAACGGTCCAGCAGTTCGTCAGCGATATCGTCTGCGTCCGCCTCCGTCGCAATGCGAGCGATCTTTTTGTATATCTCTATCCTCTGCGCTTCGCTCGGGATATAGTCTTTGGGAATGTAGGAGTCGCGCCCGATATTGATAACGCAGTCCACCTTTTCTTTCTTTTCCACACCCTGCTCTTCCAGCACCGCCTCGTCGAGTATCTTTATATAAAGATCGTAGCCGATGCTCTCCATATGCCCGTGCTGGCGCGCACCGAGCACGTCGCCCGCGCCGCGTATCTCAAGGTCGCGCAGAGCTATCTTAAAGCCCGAACCGAACTCCGTAAAATCGCGTATAGCGGTCAACCGCTTGGAGGAAACCTCCGTAAGAACTCTTCCTTTATTATATGTGAAATAAGCGTAGGCAAGACGCTGTGAACGTCCCACACGTCCGCGTATTTGGTGAAGCTGAGAAAGTCCCATCGTGTCCGCCTGCTCTATGATGAGCGTGTTGGCATTCGGCACGTCAACGCCCGTTTCAATTATGGTCGTGCAGACGAGGATATCCGTTTCCCCTGACACAAGAGATGCCCAGACCTCGGCAAGCTCACCTTTTTCCATCTGCCCATGTGCCACAGCTACCGTTGCTTCGGGGAAACGTGCGCGCAAGCGGGACGCCACGGAATAGATCGAATCCACACGATTGTGCAGATAAAATACCTGCCCCCCGCGCGAAAGCTCACGGCGCACTGCTTCATTTATAATTATCTCGTCAAATTCCATAACGTAAGTCTGCACAGGTCTGCGTGCTTCTGGAGCTTCGTCCAACACGGACATATCGCGTATGGAGTTCATCGCCATACCCAGCGTTCGCGGGATAGGCGTCGCCGTGAGCGTGAGCACGTCCACGTTTTTGGATATCTGTTTGAGCTTTTCCTTATGCGCCACGCCGAAACGCTGTTCTTCGTCGATGATAACAAGACCGAGGTCGCGAAACTCTACATCCTGTGAAAGTATGCGGTGAGTACCGATGATGATATCAATATCGCCGCGTTTGAGTGCTCGCAGAGTTGCGCTCTGCTCTTTTCCCACAGAGAAGCGTGAAAGCATCGCGATATTCAGCGGGAAGCCGCGCATACGCGAAAGCGTCGTGCGGAAATGCTGTGAAGCCAAGATAGTCGTCGGCACAAGTATAGCAACCTGTTTGCCGC
>JBGVFW010000351.1:0-1902 GCA_045121315.1 Eubacteriales bacterium | reverse complement strand
GCGGCAAACTCCGTTATCCGCCACAATTTCGGCAGACGCGGCAAAGAACTGCGCGCGTGCCGCGGCGAAGGCGAAAAGATAACGGTTAAAAAGGTCGACACGCAGCACGATGAGGCTAAGTTCATCATCAACAAGATCATGGAGCTTGTCATCCGCGAAAAGAGAAAATACAGCGATTTCGCTGTGCTTTACAGGGTAAACGCGCAGTCTGGTGCTCTTGAAAATGTCTTTGCTAAGAGCGGTATCCCGTATAGACTTTTGGGCGGATTGCGCTTCTTCGAACGCAAAGAGGTCAAGGATATCATTGCATATCTTTCTGTTGTTGCAAACAATAACGATAATCTCCGCCTGCGCCGCATCATCAACGAGCCGAAGCGCAAAATAGGCGAAGCAACAATGAACCAAATAGAACTCCTTGCCGAAAACGAGGGCAAGAGTATGTTTTATATCATGGAAAACGCGCGTTCCTACGCCGCTGTTTCCAAAGCCGCAAGCAAATTTGAAATGTTCGTTTACCTCATTCGCGGGCTGCGAAAGATAGGCGAAACGGAGGGTCTTGCAAAGCTCGTTGAAAAGACCATCGAGCTTTCCGGTTACGGCGAAATGCTTGCCGCTGCGGAAGAAAACGGCGAGTCCACGGAAAGAAGCGAAAACGTGCGCGAGCTTATTTCCTATGCCGCCGAATACGAGCAGAACAACGAAAACGCAACGCTCGAGGGTTTCCTTGAAGATATCGCGCTCGTTGCGGACGTTGATAATTACGACGCAGGCGCGGATGCGGTAGTGCTTATGACGATACACAGCGCGAAAGGTCTTGAATTCCCGGTTGTATTCCTTCCCGGCATGGAAGAGGACCTTTTCCCGGGAGCGCGCTCAGTTATGGTTCCCGAAGAACTTGAAGAAGAACGTCGTCTTGCTTATGTTGCGATAACGAGAGCGAAAGACAGACTTTATATGATACATACTCGCGAACGCCTTTTCTACGGCAGAACGATGTATAACCCGCAGTCACGCTTTATCAGCGAAATCGCGGCAGAATATAAGGACGAAGAAGCACCCAAGCCGAAAGAGAAGCCGAAAACAGAAAATCCCGATAAGCCGAGAAAAGTGCGTATTTCCAACGAACTTTTTGCTCGAAGTGCAATTTCTGCGAACGTCGGTAAGGCTCGTCCCTCCGGTGAAACGTTCGCCGCGGGCGACAGAGTAAAACACCTCACGTTCGGAGCAGGGACTGTACTTTCTGCAAAAGCCATGGGTGCGGATATACTCTATGAGATAGCGTTCGACACCGTCGGCACAAAGAAGCTTATGGCAACTTACGCAAAGCTCACAAAGATATAATATTGAGGGGGATTTATGAAAAATTGCCTTTCTTTGCCCGAAGGCTACGAAAAGATGCTTGAGATAGACCTTCAAAAAATAAAAAGCTTATGCTTTTGGTGAACGGTATTGCTGTTGTTATTATGATCGCAATGATTGCCATAGGCGTTTGCATCGTCCCGGTTAAAGAATTCTTTGATCTTGAAGAAAAGCTTGGCGAAACCTTTTTAAAATGGAGCGGTGTTTTGGTTGGATACATAGTTTATATTATACTTCATGAGCTTGTCCATGGCATTTTTATGAAGCATTTTAGCGGTGTTAAACCAAAATATGGATTTACGTTAATGTACGCTTACGCGGGAAGCAGCGCGTATTTCAACAAGAAAAGCTATATCATCATAGCGCTTGCGCCTGTTGTTATATGGGGCGTGGTGCTTGGTGTGCTTTGCGCCGTGTTGCCGCAGAGCTGGTTTTGGGTTGCTTATTTTATTCAAATGGGCAATATAGCCGGCGCGGCAGGCGATTTTTACGTAACGCTTAAATTTATGAAGTTGCCCAAAGATATCCTTGTGAACGACACAG
>JBGVFW010000350.1:0-5841 GCA_045121315.1 Eubacteriales bacterium | reverse complement strand
TTTCCCTATCAGTAACAACGCCCTTGCTTTCCATCGCTCTTGCGGCCGTTCCCACGTGCTTTGTAGGGATCTTATCGATGCCTCTTTCGGCAAAACTTTTATGCTCAACACGTTCTTCGCTGCCGATTTTTTGGAGCTCTTCGTTCATCAATTTGGCAGCTCTCTCTCTCAAAAGATCCGCGATATTCAAACCTCCGTTGAATTTATTCCAGGCGCGGTTTTTCTTTCCAAACGTACCGTCCAGCAATAATTCACGCATCGTAATCATAAAATGAAGATGCAGATTCCTGATCTCGATATAGTTTTTTCCCGGTATCATTTGATTAAAATTCACTCTGTGCCCTTCTTCATCTTCATACGTGTACTTGTCGTGAACGTCCCATTGCACACACATCCCACGTTCCGTAAGTGGTTCTGCTATACCTTGAGCAATCCTTGCGCATGCATCATAACTGAGATCGTTGGGAACGGCAGCTTCTACGTCACGATAGAGCTGAGCATCATATCGAACGTCATTTTTTTCGTGACGTTGCCATAAAGTTTGCGGATCTCTCAGTTCTTCAGGTGCCCCCTGCGGAAGCTCAACGTCTCCAGCAACACGTTCTTTTTTGTATCTAAAGTCGTGTTTAACTCCGTCATTATCAATGATTTTACTTCCGCTTCGGTAAGCCGCCGAACCGCAAGCAGTTCTTCCTTTTGCCCCCTTACTTACGACTTTAGGGTATAAATGTAACTCCATAAATGATCTCCTTTCGATGTTTACTAAGCCCACAAAAACGCGCCGCAGGCCGCGAACATTGCTTGCAATGTATTAGTGCGCCCTTATGCAGGGGGCAGTCCTCAAACGCCGGACGGCTTCTTAGGTACCCTCTGTCAATTCTCTAACTGCAGCATATCAAGTCCATATATCTGTATTGTACCGCACGCGGAAATAAGACTGTCAAAAAAGCACGCAAAATTCTCAAATTTGTTTGAGAATTTTTTTGCGGATACAGAACTATGAGGAGCTTTCGGCAGCAGAATGGAGCAGACGTTGCTGCACCATCAAGGAGAAGAAGAACCCTTCCCGGCGCAAAAGCGCCCTCAAGGAACAAATAGAAGAGAGGTCAACTATGGCAAATTACACTGTCAACTTCCCGGAAATTCCGGATAGTTCGACGTGGATTTTCCTCTCAACTTTCATGGACAAAGCTTTCACCTTTAATGGACAACACGGTCACCTTTCGCTGAACTATGGCAGATTGGACGGTTTATTGCGACAATTCAGACGGTTTATTGTTAGGGATTGGACGGTGCAGAACGTGGCACTATTTGCGTCACATTGAATTGTCCGAAAATTCAGAAAGTTCTGTTTTTCTCTTGATTTTTTTGATGATTTGGCTTATAATGGTGTTATACAAGCTTGCATAAGTCTTGTACAAGACACTTGTTTAATGTGAGGTAATCAATATGAACGTGATTTCACTTAAAGATTATGCAAAACAGAATAATATCAGCTATGAGGCGGTTCGGCAGCAGGTAGTCAGATATAAAGATGACCTTGCCGAGCACATTATCCGAGATGGACGTCAGCAGTTCCTGGATGATGAGGCGGTGGCGTTCCTCGATAGCAAACGTCAGAAGAACCCAGTGGCCATCATCCAAATGGATAAGGATGAACAAATCGAAGCCTTAAGAAATGAAAAAGAAGCTCTTCTGATCAAGCTGGCGAGTGTTCAAGATGAGTTGCTGCAGGAGAAAAACAAAGTGCAGGCGTTAATCGATGAGCAGAAGGGCCAGATTGCCCTTTTAGAAGCCGATAACGAGGCTCAGAGGGTTAAGGCAGCCGAAGCCGAGAAAACGATTCAGGAGACGCGTATAGAGCTGGAGAAGAAAGAAGAAAGTGAAAGGTCATTGGCAAAGCGTGCCGAAAAAGCAGAAAGCTCGTTTTCGGATGCTAAATTATATGCTGCCGAGCTGGAGGCATATTTAAAGTTGCCGAAGATTGTGCAGCTATTCACAAAAAGACCGACCCTGAAGAGCACGGAGACAGGAACGGTTAACGAAGAAGAAAGGCAGGAAAATTAATGAATGTTGTAAAAATGTCTACACCAAAGCAACGTATTACGCTACAAGAGTATCTTTCTTTGAGACTTTTAGTGAAGCTTGAGTTTGATATAAAATCTGATATAAGAGAACAATGTCATACATTGAAACGTATATCAGGACTTTCGGAATTGATATACAAAGAAATATAATAATAAAGAGCACGTCTTAAGGAAGAACGTGCTCTTTATTATTGCAATATTCAGAATTTTATGATATAATATCCGACGTCGCATTAGCGACAAGGCTACCAACACGGTGGCGGTTGGCCCTCCCAATCACTGACGGAGGGTTTCTTTCCCTCCGATCTCACGAAAGGAGGGTGATGCCCTATGTACATAACCCTGCAAGATCTCTTTGGTTTCGCAAGTGTAGTGATGCAAATCATCACTCTTGTCATAGTTGCAAAAAATCAAAAGAAATAACCGCCCAGCGTCCAAACTTAGCGGTTAAATTCTTTTAATCAATATTTTGGGCTAACCGTCGCCGGTAGCCTTTTTCTATTGTCATTATAGCACGATTTGCGGTCTTTGTCAAGGTTTTCGCCTTGACAGCCATATAAAAACCTGCTATACTGACAAACGGAGATCTTGCCCCTTAAATCGGCTTTCGCTGAGTGCGCGAGATCTCTTTTCTTATTGTTCCCTCCGTATATTTTCGCCTTACAGATCTGTAGGGCGTTTTTCTTTGTTATACAAGCGTTATACGTTGCTATACGTACGTATAGCAATGCTCAATTCGGACATCACGTGTCCGAATTGGTTTTCTCTTTCTCCTTTCCGGCTTCCTCGCGAAGCTTCTCAAGGAGCTTCATAGCTTCCTCTACCGGCAAGCCGACGGCATCCGCCAACGTTGCTTTCCAATCGAACGTCTTCTCGGCTGCAGCTTGAGGAGGAGCAGCTTTCTTTTTGGGTTTCTGTACGCTCGGCGCCGCCGCAGGAGCTCCGTCCCACCACTTGTAAACGGTTTTTTTACTTAACCCCGTTTCTCGAATGCAATCAGCTTTCTTTCCATCAGGATGATTCTCTCGCCATTCTTGAACTTTATCAAGTGCAGTTGGCGCACCGTTCTGGTTTCGCCATTCCCCATTGGGATACTTAATATCGCGAAACGTGTTCATAACTTTCACGTGATCCTCGCGTTTTAATGGCTTTTCTCGGCGCTTACTTTTACCTGACCATTTCCACCCGAAATAGCCCTCCAAAGTTTCCCTTTTGGTTTTTCGATAGCGTTCACCGTTGCGGAACATACGCATAATGGCCTCGATATTGTCCGTATTGAAAGGATCTGCACCCTTCCAAATACGTTCTTGCCACAACGTAGAGAGCTTATACAAATCGTGTTCAAAGCGTTCTTCAGAGATATTGCATTTACAAGCAACTATCGCTAACCCCTTCATAGCATTAAAGCGATTTCCGGCTTCTGTGCGCGTATAAACTCGATTCCACGTTGTTTCATACCACCCAAAAAGTTTTTTCTTTCCCTTGCCTGTTTTTTCTCGTTCTGCGCAACGAATTGCATAAGCTGCATCCTTATGCTCGGCAATAAAATCATAAACTTCTCTGGAATTATTCATATTCGGTTCCGGAAGCTCCAATGACTTCGCAATGCTCTTGGCGTAAAGCTGCATAGGGATGCTCGCGCTTGTCATTGGCAAATAAAACTCATCGCTGTTAACGCCAACAGCCCGTGCAAGATCTTCTATGTTCCAAAAGGATCCTGATTGCCACGCTGTTGTGATATCACCGAACTTCGTAACACTGCCAACTACACGATAGTCTTGCCCAATGTGATGCTTTTGGACACCGGGATAAAGATCCATTAGACGTTTATGAAGCATAAAATAGACCTGCTGCGCTAATTTCTTATTCTGCAGATACTTTTCCTTACTTCCAACCTGCAGAGCGACATCCAGGATAAAAAAGAAATGTACCCCACTTCCGCTATTTGTGATAGCTGTCGGCCGTGGGAACTTACCGTCTTCGATATGAGCTATCAAGTGCTTCATAGTGTCCGGCCGCACCTCATCAACGTCCATACCGAACGCATAGATTCTTCTCATCAGGCTCCCCTTCGGATAGTTATTCCAATATCCGCAAGGATTGATTGCTACGTCGTTGTGTCCGAAATAGTCCGGCAGTTCATCAATAGCAACTGTTTTCCTTTTGGCAACTTTAGTTTCATTATCCGAATCATTTTCATACAAGATGATGGAAGGACGGAACTCCTCCTCATTCATATCGTGAAACAAATAATCTGCATAGAACAGAATTGCAGGAATAGGCTTATAGTATCTCTGCAATACAATGTTCTTCTCGTGAAAATCAGCGCGACGTTCTTCGGCCGTTAGCTTGTCAAACGCCTTACGAGATCTATCCATAAAACATCCTCCTAAAAATCCACAAAAGAAAAGTAGCAAAAGAAAATCGCCTGCGGGCGGGATAGAGAGGGGCCAGGGAGTAAGACAGCGCCGCCTTAAGGGCGGCTTAAAGATAGATGACACCTCCCTGCCCCTCTCTCGCTATGGCATATGGAAACCGTGGAAAACCCAAAGGGTTTACACACCGTTCCCACAAGCCTTCGCTCACTCTCCCCCACCCTCCGTCATCTATCCTTTTTTTAGAGCGAGAGAGATATATACAGCTGTCCCCAAAGGGGGCCCATTATTATATATCAATATACTTTAAATTTCGCATAAATCTGGGTGCGGAATAGGGGGGCAGCGCCCCCTATTCCCCGGGGGGAGACCGATATAATATAATGAAGTTATTCCACCTTTTTGCCATAAAAATATAGGTGAAATCTTCACCTTAAAATCCGCTTGGGTATATACATAATCATTATACCAAAAAAGGTGAGAAAATCAATATTTTTTCTCACCTTTTTAAAAGAAATTTCTGTATTTTCGATCAAAATCTTTCCGTTGGATCTTCCTTCTTGCGTTCGGCTTTTTGCGTTTTTTTCTCTTCCTTGAGGATTTCCTTCTGCTCGCGCTTATGCTCCTTAAGATCTCGCTGGTGCTGCTCGATCTCCCAACGCATCTTGCTATACTTTTCGTGAATCTCCATGCGTTCTCTCTCAAGACGATCAAGCTTCGCAACGTAAGCTTTATATTCATCAGTGTTTAATATCACATCCCAAATGGAGATGTTTTTCCTGATATAACGGATATATTCCCCCAGGTTTTTTGTTCGCCGGATGAAGTAATTGATGCCTTGCTTCTTACGTTGAATCTGGTATTCATCCCACTGTATTTTGTTTGAAATGTAGATGGTTTGATTGTGGATCTTGAGCTTTCCCTTGTATCTCATCACCATTTGTTCAGCCGTTGCAAGTTCCTGATCGTGCTTGCGAAGGTCCTTTCGCATCAGCTCCACGGTGCATTCTTGCGCCGGATTTTCGGGATCGCACCCGGCCCAGCGCAAGTAATTCTTATCTTTTTCTTCCCCGGATTTATAAGCTGCAGCCACTTTATCAAGACGTTTCAGCTCTCCTGCGATAGCAGCTCTCCCACGTCTTATATCGCGGAGATAAGCAAACACAGCATCCCAATCTCGATAAACTTCCGTGCCGTTCGTCGCATTCTCTGCCTTTTGAATAAGCGAATCCAGACGTCGTGCTTGCTTATTTGCTTGCTCCAAATTATCCAAATGGATCTTGTTGAGCCATTGAATGTACATCCTATTTGTTTCCCTATCAGTAACAACGCCCTTGCTTTCCATCGCTCTTGCGGCCGTTCCCACGTGCTTTGTAGGG
>JBGVFW010000349.1:0-2171 GCA_045121315.1 Eubacteriales bacterium | reverse complement strand
AAGAAAAAACTCGTTGCTAGCGCAACGAGTTTTTATTTTATCAATATTCGATTTCAACAACTTTGCCCTTGCCGATCTCAAATTTCGCGAAACCGTCAACATAGTCAAAGCCAACTTTTTTGCCATCGATCTTGACAGAGCAAGGTTCGTCTGCAAGACGAACGTTAGCCGTGTAAGTTCTTTCGTTCGTCATACCGTTGAAGTAGCCTTTGCGGTTGCCGATCGTGAGCTTACAGCCATCGCGCGTGCCGAGCATTTCAAAATGAGTGGAAGCGCGTTCTCCTTTTTCATAATCGAACGTTACGCCGTCGTCTTCATAGAGAGTATATTCGCTCTTGCCGAAGGGATAGAGGTTAAGAATGATGTTAGCAGTATTGATATCATCTTCATACTGCTTCGGTTTTTCTGTGGGAATGATAGCGCCGCCGCGAATAAAGAGAGGACCGCCGCGGTTTTCCGGAACTTTAACCGTAATTTCCTGACCGCCCTCGTATTCCTTGCCCGTCCAAGCGTCATACCAAATGTCGCCCTGCGGCAAATATATCTTATCCGTAAACGCGCCAACAAGGAAGTTATCGCCGAACATATACTCACAAATTGCATTGCTTGCAAGCTCATCGTCAAATATAAGAGGAAGCGCGCGGCAGATAGGAGTACCCGTTGCGTTTGCCTCGATAGAAGCGGAATAGATGTAAGGCATAAGAGCAAAACGCATCTTGTCGTAGAACTTGAAGAAGTTGTAGTGCTTTTCGCCTGCCCACCAGGGGTGTTCGAAGCCCGCCCAAGAGTTGAGCTGGCACCAACCCGTGAAGAACGCGTAGTGAATACCTTCCGTATTGAAAATATTCATGTCGCAAGTGATGTTGGAAATACCGGAAAGACCGCAGTTGAGAATCCAAGCGAGCGTGTTAAGACCGCCGCCCGTGTCGCCCGTGTTCGTCGCAGTAAGTGCGCTAGTACCGGTGAAGCCGCCGCAGTAATGGTGCATAGGACGAACGTTGCCGCGGTGCTTTCTTGCGCCGTGGTACATTTCTTTAACAACAAGCGTCTGAAGCAAGCTGTGCATTTCAGCTTCGCTTCTTCCGTTTGCGTAAACCTTCGTTTCGTCGGAAGTGTCTACCATGCGGCAGGGGTCAACCTTGAAGGAATCCGCGCCGTCGTTGCAGAACTGTTTGAGGTGGTCGAAAAATGCAGGAATTTCGGGAGCGCAATCTGTGTTACCGATAAGTCTTTCTTCGTTCGCCGTAAAGTCAAACTGACAGCACATCCAAAGATGGAGTCTGAATCCCGTGCGTTTGAGAGCGGCGGAGAAGAAGCTGGGGTTGGGTTTGTCGCCGCGCGCCCAGTCGTTGATGTAATATCTGTCCCTGTTCCAAACCTTTTCCGTGGAAAAGTCGTAACGTCTTACAGTCCAGCCGGGCTCAAGGCTTATCGCATTACAAGGAATATCGTATCTGCGGAAGCGCTCGGCATCGTTCATAACGTCGAACTGAGTTGCCTGGCAAAGCTCGATAAACGTAAGACCGTACGCCCATTTGGGAAGGAGTGCGGGACGACCCGTAACGTAAGTAAATCTTTCGAGGATAGCGCGCATATTGTCGCCTACGAAGATCATAAAGTCGATATCGCCCTGAGGCAAATACCAAACTATTTCATCGTCTTTTCTCGCACAAACGTCAATGCCATGCCAAAAAGACGTGTTTGCAAGAATACCGTAACCGCTCGGAGTCATAAGGAACGGAATCGGAATTTCATATTTCTGATATACCACGCGCTCGCGGTACGTCTTACCGTTGAGGATAAGTCTGTCCGTGTTGCTTTCGCCAAGACCGTAGAAAATGTCTTTGTCGGTCTTAACGGTGATATATTTCGGGTCTGTCTGGAAATCCATAGTCTTGGATTCAAGCTGTTCCTCGTCTTCGGAACCGATGATAACAACGTGTTCGTCGTGGAAAGCATTGAGTCTGTCGTTCATGTATTCCTTGATTTCTCCAACGTTTGAATTATCAAGGTCGATAACTCTGTTAAACTTATCGGACGAGAATTTGATCTTGCCGCTCTCGTAAGTAACTTTGAGTTTGCCGGACTTCACACCGTCGATAACATTTTCGCCCGTTTCGTCGGGAGCTCTGTAAATCTTATATTTTTCAAAGAGAGTGGGCTCAAAATTT
>JBGVFW010000348.1:0-5887 GCA_045121315.1 Eubacteriales bacterium | reverse complement strand
AATCGTAACGGTTGCGAGAGAATCGGTCGAGCTTCCATACGATAACAACATCGAAGTTCTTCTTCGCACTGTCCTTGATCATACGCTGAAACTCCGGACGGTTATCGGTCTTTGCTGAGTAAGCCCTGTCAATATACGTTTCCACGATATCAATGCCGTTCTTGTTAGCATACGCTGTATTCTCACGAATCTGCCCCTCGATAGACTCCTCTCTCTGATTGTCCGAGGAATACCGTGCATAGATTACACCTCTCATCGATTCATCTCCTTCCTGCCTTAAGTGTGACCATTATACCATAGAAATCTGGAAAAGTCAAGAAAAACTCCAAAAATATTATATAAATATTTTGAACAACACAATATAATTGTATAATGTAAGAAATCAAATATTGAATCGCAGTAGTCAAAGAAAAAGCCGTCAGAAAAAAGTTGAATTTGTTTCAAAAAAGGTCTGGACTTCCTCCCCCTTCTGTGGTATTGTTGTGTGCTGACAGGAGGTACAAAAATATGGATATCATCAACGAACTATGGTACGGAAACGTATCCCCCTTCGAGCAATGCACCCGTGGCGATAAAAGGCTGAAGGATCTCTTAAAGCTGGTCGCCCGGAATTGAGAAGAGCTCGGTGAAACGCTAACGGACAAGCAGAAGGAAACACTTGAAAAATTTGAGGACTGCATGAATGAGATGCTGTTGCATCTCCTGTTCAAAGGTAGTATGTTGGTTTTTGGCTTACTTGGTCGGGTTTGCTCGGCTTTCCGTGGATTTTGTCGAAGGCATAAAAAGAGGGCGCCCAACTTGTTTTTTACTCCAAGTTGGACGCCCTGCTTTTTGCTATTCTGTTTGGCGGTTTCGATTTTAGGTTTATGCGGAGCATAGATTTATCACCTCGCTAAAATGTTTTTTGTAAAGGCGCACAGGGGCGGTTGGCGGCTCTTTGACCGTCACCGCCCCTGTGGGTGTTATTTAGTTATTCTTCTCTACTGATTACTATACTGGAAATACCTGCAACACCGGATAATTCAACTTTAATTCCATCCAAGTTATAAGCAATATAAGTATAAACCCAAGTGCCAAATTGTTCTTCATCGGTGGTTTCAGCATCAACGGTGAAACCAGCCGACTTCAGTTGTTCTGCATACGCTCTTAAATCTTCGGCAGTTAAATTTGCAAACTGGATTCCGCATCGATCTCCTTCGGCATAGGACAAACTTACTTCAAAATTAGGTTTCGGAATAAGTTTCGTGAATTCATTATCCGGCCACTTACTGCCGACGTCTGCCTGTCCTCCTTGATCATCCTTTACCTTCCAAGTACCGTCTGCGTTCTGAGTTACAACGTTACCATCGGTGTCAACGATAGTCGTAGTTCCGTCAGCACCGAATGTTATCTTACTTCAAGATCTTGAACTTGCCAATCACGGGAAGCTCTTTTGCACGTCCGTTGGCGGCATTGACGATGCCGAGGACGAGCATCACAAGGAACACAAGGTTCACGAGACCGAGAAGGGTTCCCACGAGGGAGCCGAGTCGCCAGCTGATCGCATACAGGATGGCGTTAAGGATGGCGGTCACGATCCACCAAGCCACCTCGGTGATCGCCAGTACCAAGCCCTGGTTGGCGTGGAATCTTGCGAACTTGGATTTCGGTGCTGCAAAGATGGGGATCAGCACGAGCCAGGAGAGGTATGCCAAAATACCCATGACCTTGTTCTGTTCAATATCCGCTTTGTCAAAATCAGCGGTGGTGTCAGCAGTGTTGTTCAGAGCTGCGATCTTTGCCGAGAAGTCGTTCTGATCGCCTGCAGGCTGTGCCTGCTGAGTCTGTGCCTGCTGTTCGGGGGCAGGAGCCTTCATCGGGTTTCCGCAAGAGGGACAGAATTTTACACCCTCGTCAACTTTGGTTCCGCATTTTCCGCAATATGCCATAGTAATTTCCTCACTTTCTGTTATTCGATAGGCAAGCCTTCAAGCCCGCCGTTTTGGAATTGTTCGGTAAGACCTTCCAGGTCGCCGAGATTACTGAATATGTCGCTCCAATTACTGAACTCGCCGCCGGTGGATTCCTTGATAAAGTCCATAAGCGTATTGGTCAGAACGGGCAGGAGCAAGGCTCCGTTTCCATCACCGCTGAACTCATAGGCTGTTGTGCCGTCCAAGTCCCATTTGCCTTTGGGGACATCGGTGCCGCCCGAACTGTCCGCCGAACTCGCTGTTTATGTAGCCGGTGAGCTTGCCGCCAAGCCAGTGGAACGCAAAGCGGCTGACTACAGAAAGAACAAGTCCGATGATCAGACAGATCATCATTGCTGGAATGACGATAGGAATCATTGGCTTACTGGTTCGCTCCAGTTTATATTGAACAAGCACGGTCAGTTTTCTGTGGGCGGTGTTTTTGGATCTATTGATCTTTATCCGAGATCATTGTTTTTATAGGATAGGCTTTTATTTGCTTATAGTAATTCCGCTCGTGCCGTTGACAAAGGTGATCTCTACGCAATATCCGTCAGAATTATAAGCGGTATAACTGTAAATCGACACTCCATAAACATTTTGGCTTTCTTCCGTTGCATCGATGGTAAATCCCTTGGCCTTCACCTTGTCTGCGTAAGCTTTGACCTGTTCGATTTCTACCCCGCTAAATGCAACGGTAAAGCTGCCGTCATCAGACGAAGCGCCCATAACATCGAAATTGGGTTTCGGGACCAATTTTGTAAATTCATTCTCCGGCCATTCTCCGCCGAATTGAGCATAAGAACCGTCGGCGTCCTTCATCACCCATGTGCCGTCAGGTTGCTGAACAATCACTGTTCCGTCCGTGTCCGTAATAGTCATGCTTCCGTCGGCTCCGAACGAAACGTCAAATCCGTCCGCTTTCGCCGCGTCGATGATCTGCTGCCTTACGGCGGGATCCTGCATGCCCCATACCGTGTCGGTCCCGCCGTTTCCCGCCATGATCTCGGAAAAATCGGGAACGTTTCCCGCGTTGTTTTCGGGGGCTGACGTACTGCTGGTACTGTCGTCACGCACGAGAGGGCATCGTCGTCAACGTTGCCGCTCGGCTTGTTGTTGCAGGACACGAGCGAAATCAAGAGCGTAATAGATATGATCAATGCAAGAATTCCAAATAATTGTTTTTTCATAGTTACCTCCTTACTTATTAAGAAAAATGGATCGTTATAACCGGATCACTTTCGAGCGGCGCAAAAATCGTCCCGGGATCCTGCGAAAACACCTCGGTAGAATCCTGCTGTATTTTGACCGCTCCGTTCTGCGTCACACGGGATGAAGATTCCATCGTGACCGACGCGATATCGTCGGAAGTAAAGGTCGCCTCGGTGACGCCCAGCGCCCCTAACGCCGCCATCGTATCGTCGTGCCATTCCAGATAGCGGTCAAATGAAAATCTGACTTCTTTATCACCCGAAAGACTTCCGACAACGTTGGGCTTAACCGTACCTTCCGTTCCGCTTACATAGAAGGTAAGCTGCCCCTGCGACTCGCATTTGAGAACGGTCTTACCACCTGTATCGGACGTTTTTTGGTATCCGCCCTTGCTGTAAATGAGACTTTTGACTGCAGCAAGCCCCGGCGTGTTTTCAAGATTCTTTTCGACCGGTGAAAGATCGACCGCCTCAAAATCGAGCCAAAGCGTACCGGTGTACGTGCCCTCCATACCGCCGCTGCTGTTTTGGAGCGTTCCGCTGAGCTCGCAGCTCATCATGTTGCCGGAAATGCCCCAGAACGTGCAGTAATAAGTGCGGTAATTCTTGTTTTTGTCAAACTTTATCTTCCATGTGTTTTCCATGTCCTTGCTCTCGGCGAGATCTGCGGCACGGCGGCTGCACGCCGAATAGAAATCGTTGATGATCGCAAGGTTTTCCTCCAGAAGCTCCAGATACGCATCGAAACGTTTGTTGCCGTCAAGCCAGCTGTCCGCCACAACAGCTGTGTTGGCGAGCTGTCCGAGCAAAGGGACCTCGCTTATGAGACCTTTGGCGCCTTTTGCGACGCGCCCGATCCGTCCGCCTGCTTTTAAAGCGGCCTCGAGTCCTTTCTTGGCAGCATTCTGCGCCGCCTCTTTTTTTGCGGAAAACGCCGCTGAACCGAGATCATCGTGCACGACGTATTCATAGTAATCGCCGACGCTGAATATCGTGCCGGGGATCGGCAGATATGAAAGCAGTCCCGAAACTACCTGATCTCCCCAATACAGCTTAGCGTCGGTCTGTACACGCTCCGCAATTTTTTTAACGAGCGCGACGCGCTCCGGCGTGAGATCTTTCTCTTCAAGCGTCTGCCGTATTACGGCATTCAATTCTTCCATCGTAAGCCCGACTTCGCCGACGAGTTCACCGTTAAAAGTAACGTCGCCGAGTTTCAGCTCAACAGGATAGCTCTTTTGGCTATGATCCGCCTTTTGCGTGATGCGGCTGTAATCGATACCGACGATCTCAGCGCCGGATGCCGCTCCAGCTTCCGCTGATACGGGAAAAGCAAAAGTCAAAGGGAATACCGTAAATACAAGCGCGAGCAATGCCGCGAGGGATTTTCTTACCTTTTTCATTACCGCGCCTCCTTATCTATCGCATCAAGCATAGCACGCTTGATCTCTATGAGTTTCTCGTTTTTGGGGAAAATCGCCGTCGCTTCGTCGATATATTCTCCTGCGAGTATGAAATCCTCCGAATAAATTGCGCAAATAGCGGCGTTCTGCCACACGAGTTCGTCAAACGGATCGACTCTGAGCGCCTGCTTCGCGTAATAGAGCGCCGACGTATAATCGGCCTCCTTTACACATTCCGATGATTTACTTATAAGAGACTCGCTGTCATACATGGTCCTGTCCCGTTCAGCCCCTGTCAGAACCGGAGCGTAAACGGAATAAATCGACTCCTCGACTTCGCGCAGAGTATCCCTAAGTTCATACAGCTTATTGACTTCCATCTTTTTCAGATAGTAAAAATCCAGCCCTTCTTCCGGGAACGTCGGCATGATCGACGCCCACGCATAGGATTCGATCGCCTCTTCTTTTTTTCCTTGCACTTCATACAGCAAGCCCTCAAAATACGTCGGATACGGCGAAGAGCAATTGATTTCGGCAATCGTATCAAAGCTGCTGTATCTGCTGCCGGAAGTGAAGGAATCGAGCGTGTCACCCTCGCCCTTTAACCAGAGAATATATTCCACGGCGTAGCGGAACGCGCTGACCGAAGCCCCGGCGAAGGAATAATAGTATTCGCTGTTGACCGGAAGCCCCATTTCCGACGTTTTATCGCCGCGCGTTTTGATCTCTTTCATAACGTTGATAAACTCTGAATAAGAAGATCCGTTGCCGACGATGGGATCATCTTTGACGTTGTCGGACGACGTTTGCTCCCCTCCGGATAACGACCGGAAATCGCAGGAGCAAAGCGATAAAGTCATAAGTACCGCTAACGCCAAAGACAGAAATCTTTTTAGCAATTTACAACCCTCCTCAATAGAAAGCAAACGTTGGCGGAGCTTATCCGCCCCGAAGTATTACGGTATTTCGACGTCGGAGCCCGTATAAAGGTATCTTAAATGAAAACCCGCGTCAGCGTCCTTGACGTCGTTGTAAGCGATGGTCACGCCGTATTCTACCGATACGTCAAGCCCCTTGTCGCCGAAGCCGTAAACGTAGTGATAGCGCGGGTGCGCATCCTCGATCGGTTTCGGCGTGCGCCGCGTGACCCACGTTTCATCCTGGCAGAGATACGCCTTTTCGGCGATCTTCCTGATCGTGCTGCCTGCGGGCATGGCTTTCGTCTTTTGAGTTGCGCCGCTGCCTTTGACGTAAACGTCTTCCCAAACGCCGCCGGCATTTTTCCCGATATAAGACTCCGTGACCTTGCCTTTTTTCATCA
>JBGVFW010000347.1:0-4653 GCA_045121315.1 Eubacteriales bacterium | reverse complement strand
GGTGTTTGCCGTTGTGTTTGCGCTTCCTGCGTCTCCGCAGGAAGCGACCGTAAGCACTACCATAACGAGCGCAAGCATCAGAGCAATTATTCTTTTCATGATATTTTTTCTCCATATAATTTTTCTATGGAAAAATTATACCATAAAACCCTTGCTATAGCAAGGGTTTTCGGGTAATACGATAATTATTTATCGATTTTCTTTTTAGGCAAAAATACAGTTATGGCAATACCGACGGCACATACGGCGATAACCGAAACGCAAACCACCGTTTTCACGTCAATATTTTTATCATTTTCGCCATTTTGCGGAGTTTCACTTTTGAAATTTACGTCCGCAAAATCCGCGGGCGTGGCGTTCTCCTGCACGTCGAAAATGAAAAATGAGCCTTTACCTTCTTTCATGCGCTCGTACGCGATAAACGCGTAAAGCGCCTGCGACGTTGCCATGTCGCTTTTCTCGCCGCCTGTCGTGTGTGAAAACGCGCCGCTCGGCAAAGCATATGTACACATAGCGTCAAGAACGCTTTTGCCGTTTTTTATAAAGCGCTCGTCCGCCGTCGGGTCTATGCCGAGCGCGCAGAGAGCCACAACGACCTGCGCCGCGCTTTCGCAGTTTTCCGTGCCGTAGCTTGAAAAGCCTCCGCTCTCCCTCTGCGCCGAGGAAAGAAACTCAATCGCACCGTAAACCGTTTCGCGCACGCTCTCGCTAGCAGCGTAATATGGCGCAAGCGCAGATATCGCCATGGCCGTCACGTCTACGTTGCCGACATCACCCGAAAGAGCGAAGCCGCCGTCCGAAAGGCGCATCTCAGCTATCTTCTCGGCAAGACTTTCTGCCGTGTAAACGGAGCTTTCGGCTCTGTTATTAAGCAGGTGAAGCCCCCATATATAGCTCATTATTCCCTGTGCACCGATAAAATTTTCCGCCGCGTAGTCGATGTAAACGCTATCATGGTTCGCCGCGATAAAGCCGAGCGCACAACGCAAACCTTCCGTGCCGGCAAGCGAGTTTTCGCTCAAATATTTTGCAAGAGAGGAAGCGTACTCGGTAAAATCGTACTCTCCCGTTTGATGTAGGTACATTATATACCATTCCGCGCCTGTGCCTGCACTTTGAGCGAGCTTCTCCGCCCATTCTTCGTTGCTTTTCGCGCCGCTCTCGCACGCTTTATAAGCAATTATGCCGTTTATATAACCGCTTACGTCAGCCGCAGAGGTTGGAAACGCTGAAAGAGTGAAGAGCGCCGCCGCCAAAGCCAAAAACAGAATTTTTTTCATTATTTAACCGTTGCAATAGCAACAGGGGAAACAAGGTTCAACGTGTCGGAATTCGCACTGATAACGTATTCGCCTTTTTTGTCAAGCGTTATCTCTACGCTGCCGTTTTCATCTGTTACGAAAGAAGTATCTTCGCCGTCAACGGTAATAACTGCGCCTACAACGGGGTTTGTTACAACGTTCCAGCTTTCATCATAGCCAAGGCAAGAAAGAGTAAGCGTTATCTTTTCGCCGGCTGCAGCTTCAACCGTGTCCACATTAAAGAAAGAATATGCGTCCGACCAAGCGATAAGGTCCGTGTAAACGAAAGCATAGATGTGATCGCCGTTTTCAACCGCATCTGCAAGAGAGGAGGGCGAAGCGTTGTTTACATAGTAGCCGTAGGATCCTGCCTCGGAACCCCAAAGCTTCGTCATGGAAAGACCGTACTGTGAATCTGCGGAAGCAAAGCCTGCTTCTCCGCCATCATAAAATTCGGCGTGAGCGGCGCGAAGAGCCGCGTCGATAGTCATTTCTTCCTCAAGCTCCACTTTTTCGTAAGCAAGAGCGATGTTTCCGTTTTCATCGGAAATCGTCACGTAAACGTAATTTTTTTCTTCTCCGCAGGAAGCAAACGCAAAAACGCTTACCGCAAGCATTGCGAGCGCAAGCACGAGAGAAAGAATTCTTCTTGTTTGTTTTTTCATTATTTTTTCTCCTTGATGTTTTTTAAAACAAACATCTTCGTCCATGCAAAATTGCTTGCTCAGCGCAAAACGGCAAGCACCAAGCAGAAGTTCTTTGCCAAAAAAAGCGCGTTTCCAAACCAAATGGATTGGAAACGCGCCATAAAAATCCGTGCAAAAAAGACCACAGTGACATCTGTGGAAAAACGGATTTCTCATAAGCGGCAGCACTTTCCAAATTGCCCAAAAGTGTCATGTACCCTTACGCCCCAAGTTTGGAGCAAGGCAAAGCGGCAAGCATTCCGACTTATGGTTCTCCCAATTACGGTAATGGCTGTTGCGACGGATTTTCACCGAGATTTCCTTGTCCGCTTCACAAGATATTTATTTTAGATTATGATAGCACAAAATTTGATCCATGTCAACAAGTTCAGCAGAGAGATTTTCTCGTGAACTCGCCGTTTTCATAGATGATGTATCCATGCGTGCTGCCCTCTTTCGGTATGGAAACAGAGCCGGGATTAAGGCATCTTACGCCGCCCGAAACCATGTCGAGCGGAACGTGCGTGTGACCGTATACAAGCACGTCGCCCGCGCAGAGCGGCGGGAGATTGTCCTTGTTGAATTTATGACCGTGCGTTGCGAAAATTTTCACTTTTCCGTCGAAGATGACCGCGCTCTCACTCATAATGGGAAATTCGAGCACCATTTGATCGACCTCCGTGTCGCAGTTGCCGCGCACACAGATTATTTCGTTTTTCATCTCGTTTAGCATGGTTATAACGCTTTTGGGCGCGTATTCGCGCGGCAGATCGTTGCGCGGACCGTGGTAAAGCACGTCACCGAGCAAAAGCAAACGCTCTGCGCCCTCTTTTTTATAGGCTTCAAGCAGTTTCGCGCAGTAAAACCCCGAGCCGTGTATATCAGATGCGATCATCAATTTCATATTGGTCCTCCACAGTAGATACTATGGTATAATTTTATCACGCGAATAAATCCCTGTCAAGTTTACTGTCGCTTTTAGAGAAAAGCTCCGTAAAAGCTTCCCTCAACCGCTTATATCATTTTCACAAAAAACTCCAATAAAATTTTACCGCATCTCTTAAGGTGCATTTCAAGCAATTCAATAAAACAAATGATATAATGACAAAAAACAAGGAGGAAAAAATGGAACGAGAAGTAAGAAGCAAAAAAGAAAAACTCATATTCTGCGAGAACGTGAGATACCTTGTGAGAAAGTACAACCTGTCGAGGACCGCCATAATGGGCGTATCCATGAAAACGCTCAAAAGCATCGAAAACGACGTTATCCCCCGCAGAATGAGCTGCGAGGTGTTTGTACGCATATACGTTAATTTTGACATCGGATCACAGTATATGCTTTTTCCTGTTTGGAAGAAAGGGGCAAGGAGAAGGAAATGTTGAAAAAACAGCTCTACGGTGATAGAATTAAATAAAGAAGTGTATACCCTCTCTTGTCACCGTGACAAGAGAAATTCTCAATCCCGCTCGGAGGCGCATAATGGCAAGCATAAACGAAGCTCTATACAAACTTTCTCTTTCAAAATTCAGAAGCAGTTTTCATCTTTCCGCAAAACTACGCGACTATGTGCGCGAAAAAGGCATGGACGAGATACGCACTCACGCGCGCGATTTCGTGCATACGCGTCTGGCCCCCGCCATAATACCAAACGATGGCAGGCAAACGCCGATGAAAGGTCACCCTGTTTTCATCGCGCAGCACGCCACCGCCACCTGCTGCCGCGATTGCCTTTGCAAATGGTACAATGTGGCGCAAGGCGCATCTCTCACAAAAGCGCAGGAAGAAAAGATAGTAAACCTTATTATGGCTTGGATAGAAAACGAAATGCAGTAATGAAAGCAAGCGATAAATCGCCTTTAGTAACATGGAAGGTGCCGTCCTTTACAAATACGGTTCATGAATCTTCCTTTAACTTTCATTATAATTTCCTATAACATAACACAAAAAACTCCCTTTCGGGAGTTTTTTGGTAAAATTTATTCGTTTTCTTTAGCTTCTGCTGCGCGAGCAAAAGGTTCGCCATCGAGTTCGAAATCTTCAGCTTCTTCTTCAGCTTCTTCAGCTTCTTCAGCTTCTTCAGCCGCTTCGTCGAGAGCTTCGCAATCAGCAAGCTCGTCGCAGTTTTCGCAGTCGCCATCGCAGTATTCTTCGAAGTCTTTTTCTTCATTGTAGCATTCGCACATGAGGTATGCGCCTGCCGCGCCGCTCACGCCGCTGATAGCGAGGAACGCTGCGGAAATGCCTTTTTTCTTCACAGCAAGAACGATAAACGCAACCATAGATGCAATCGACTGTGCGATGAGGGCGAGAGCCACATAAAATTTAGTTTTTTTGAACATAGAGATATCCTCCTTTTAAAAATTTTACACTTTCATTTTGAGATAAGCGTTTATAAATCCGTCTATCTCACCGTCCATAACGGCGGTTATATTGCCGTCTTCATAGCCCGTGCGCGTATCTTTTGCAAGCGTATAAGGCATGAAAACGTAGGAGCGTATCTGAGAGCCCCATTCGATATTTGTTTTTTCGCCGCGGATATCCTCGATTTTCTCGAGGTTTTCTCTGGCTTTGATCTCGGCAAGTTTGCTCTTGAGCATTTTGAGAGCCGTTTCCTTGTTCTGGAGCTGGCTGCGCTCTGTCTGACAGCCTACCACGATACCCGTGG
>JBGVFW010000346.1:0-2697 GCA_045121315.1 Eubacteriales bacterium | reverse complement strand
GACGAGCAAGAAGATACGCGCTGTGTGGAAGTCCAAGGCGGACAAAGGAGAACGAATTGCCGCAGCTATCCCTTACGGATATATCAAATCCCAAGATGATCCCAAACAATGGATTATTGATGAGGAAGCGGCGAAGGTTGTTCGCTATATTTTTGAATTAACGCTTGAAGGACTTGGACCCATGAAAATTGCCCGTAGATTGGAGGATGAACAAATATTATCTCCAACCGCGTATTATTTGGAAAACGGCAGAAAATCCTCCAATGATATTTCAACTCGCGGAAAATGCGCATGGAGTACAACCTCTGTCCGACACATTTTGGAAAATCGTCAATATACGGGGTGTACGGTCAACTTCAAAACTTCACTTGTCAGTTACAAGGTGCACAAAACGGTTTATAATCCCGAGGAGGAATGGCAGATCATTCCCAATACACAAGAAGCCATTGTTGACGAAGACACCTTCAATCGCGTTCAAGAACTGCGAGACAGCCGCAGGCGAAATACCGCTACGGGCAGAGAAAGTCTGTTTTCGGGATTACTCTACTGCGCTGACTGTAAATCTAAGCTCTATTTTTGTGCGGCTAAAAGCATAAAGCCGGAGCAAGAGTTCCACAGATGTTCTGCCTACAAAGAAAACAGAGGTACTTGTTCAATTCATTTTATCAGAGAGGTTGTCCTTCGAGAAGCTATTCTTGAACTTGTGAAAAGAGTGGCACTGTTCATTCAGCAATATGAGGCGGTTTTCCTCTATATGTACGCCAAGAAGCATAATATTACGAAAGAGGTAAACTCCCGTAATATGAAAGCCACTATCGAGCGAAACAAGCGAAGAATAAAGGAGCTTGATAAACTGATCGAACGCATTTACGAAGATAACGTACTTGGTAAGATCCCCGATGCACGTTTCTCCAAAATGATGGCGAGCTATGAAGCAGAACAAAATCAGTTGGTTACAGAAACAGCAAAAGCTGAAGAATCCTTAAAAACGATGGAACAAGACAAGGTGGATCTCCGTGCGTTTCTTGAAACGATTCGCCAATGTACTGACATTAAAGAACTAACACCCGCCATTGTTAATAGGCTCATTCGGCGTATAGAAGTGCATAATAGCGAAAAGGTCGACGGAAGAAAGCAAGTACGTCTTGATGTTTACTTTACCGCGGTAGGGCTTATTGATATCCCCGGTGAAAAGGAACTTATTGAAATGATGCGAGAAATCCAAAGTGCCAAAAGCGCTTAAACAAAAACAAGAATACGGCATACCTCTTTCGAGATATACCGTATTCTTGCAAAACTGTCCTTTAGGGCACGACCCTAAAGACTTGGTTTTTTCATCGTATAACGCAAATAACGTCTTTGAACGCATCATGCTTGAGAAGCGTTTTTTAATACAGCATCAAATTCCGGCGCACGTTTCTTGATCGCGATCGGTCTTCCGTTTTCATCAATAAAACAATGGGTTGAAGATGCCGTCGCTACGATACTTCCATCGTTGCTGTTTTTCATGATATAAGAGAGAGATAGCTTCACACCTGTATATTGTGTGAGCGTGATTTCAATTTCAATTGTATCGTCATAAGTGGTCGGACGTTTGTATTCGCAATTCACCGAGATAACAGGGGAGGTAATGCCTTCTTTTTCTAATCTTGTCATCGAATAGCCGATTTCAGACAGAAAATTCATCCGAGCTTCCTCCATAAATCGAATATAATTTGAATGGTGGGTGATTCCCATTTTGTCAGTCTCATAATAATTGACTTTATGTATATACTTGCTCATAAAAAGACTCATTTCTGGTTACTCACCAACTCTCCCAAGGTCGTTTCTCCCCAACTGTAATTTATTAGATAACTCCCTTTGAAAAGTTGTGAATATTCTTCATTCCCCCAAAGGTACTTGTAGAGATCACAGTCAACCTTATCCATCACAAGGCGGCGCTTTCCGTCAACGGCTTCAACAATATCTGTAATTCCATACTCCTCTAAGGTGCTTTTTAATCTGAGTGCCACCTTGCGATATCGGGAAAGCGTTAAGGTGTTTGCAGGCTCATCCTCCCACAAGAAGCTGATGGCTTCTTCGGAAGTAATGTATCCGCCCTTACGGTCAACAAGCAAAGCTAAAAGTTCCTTTGACTTTTTGTTACGGAAGATGATCGGAGTATCCCCTACAAAAACATCGAAATAGCCAAAGGTGCGGATCGATACAGTGCGATTTTCCGGTAACGTTTGTTTTATGACTTCGGAACTGCTTTCTACCGGATAAAGCATTACATAACGTATAGAATGGGCATTTGGTTCTTTTTCAGAACAGATTGCTTTTATTTTGCGCTCTGTTTCAGATTGATAGTCAAAATAAGAGAACTCCGCTTCTCCCGTTTTCAACAACTCTGCAAATTTTTCATAAGGGATCTCGCTGTACGACACGAAATTTTCCAAAGGCGTAAATCTTTCGGTCAACAAAAGCCATTCTTTCTCGGTGTAACCAAAGAAGTCGCAAACGTTCTCGGTTGCATATAATGGCTTTACCAAACCTTCCGCTGTAACTTCAAAGGCTGCAATGCCGTCGGAAAACTGTGTGACTAAATTACGCATTTTTTCTTTCAGTTGGCTGTTTTCTTCCCTCAATGCCACAGAATCTGCTGTCTCCTTTGTCTCACGGCAGCAATAGAAATTGACCGATTCATCAACTTTAATG
>JBGVFW010000345.1:0-36010 GCA_045121315.1 Eubacteriales bacterium | reverse complement strand
TTATTGAAAAAACTCCGCTTTTGTGGTATACTCTATTATTGTAATCGAAAAGAGGTGTGCATATGAAAAAAATAGGTTTCGACAATGATAAATATATAGCAATGCAATCGGAAAAGATATTGGAACGCATAAATTCTTTTGGCGGCAAGCTCTACCTTGAATTCGGCGGTAAGCTGTTTGATGACTACCATGCGTCCCGCGTTCTCCCTGGTTTCATGCCCGACAGTAAGCTGCGTATGCTTGAAAAGCTCAAAGACCGCGCTGAAATAGTTCTCGTAATTTCCGCAAACGATATTGAAAAAAATAAACGCCGCGGCGATCTCGGTATAACGTATGACCTTGAAGCTCTTCGCCTTATAGACGCTTTCAGAAGCATAGGTCTTTACGTCGGCAGCGTGGTTATTACGTATTTTTCCGCACAGCCCGCGGCAGAGGCTTTCCAAAAACGCCTTGAAACTCTTGGCATCAGAGTTTACAGACATTACCCCATACCCAACTATCCTTCTAACATTCCCCTTATCGTCAGCGATGAAGGCTACGGTAAAAACGAATATATTGAAACCACGCGCGAGCTTGTTGTTATCACGGCTCCCGGCCCCGGCAGCGGTAAGATGGCAACCTGCCTTTCTCAGCTTTATCACGAGCAGAAACGCGGTGTGCGCGCAGGTTATGCAAAATTTGAAACGTTCCCTATTTGGAGCATTCCGCTCAATCACCCCGTAAACATCGCATACGAAGCGGCGACGGCTGACCTCAACGACGTTAACATGATAGACCCTTATCACCTTGAAGCGTACGGAAAATCCTCCGTAAACTACAACCGCGATATAGAGATTTTCCCTGTGCTTAACGCTATGTTTGAAAAGATATACGGCACATCTCCCTATAAGAGCCCCACGGACATGGGCGTAAATATGGCGGGTTTCTGCATCACGGACGACGAAGCGTGCAGAAAAGCCTCTTATGACGAAATAATCCGCCGCCATTTCGCGGCAAAATGCGCCGTTCGCCAGGGTCAGAGCGACGGTAACGAAGTTTATAAGATAGAGCTTATTATGAGCAAACTCGGAATTTCGGACGATATGCGCGCCTGCACACTTGCCGCGAGAACGAAAGCGGAAGAAACGGGCGAACCTGCAATGGCTATGGAGCTTGCGGACGGCAGGGTCGTAACGGGCAAGACGACGGATCTGCTCGGCCCCGGTTCCGCGGTCCTTCTCAACGCGCTCAAACTCCTCGCGGGAATACCGAAAGAAACACCTTTGATATCTCCCACGATAATCGAACCTATTCAGCGACTCAAAGTCAACCACATGGGCAATAAAAACCCGCGTATGCATACGGACGAGCTTCTTATTGCGCTTTCCATCTGCGCTACGACAGACGAAAACGCCGCGCGCGCGCTTGAGCAGCTTGAAAACCTCAAGAACGCGGAGGTTCACTCCACGGTGCTGCTTGCACGCGTTGACGAAAACGTGTTCAAAAAGCTTGGCACTAACCTCACGTGCGATCCCGTATATCAGACAAAGAGCCTTTACCACAGATAAAACAAAAAGCACTCGAAGGGGTGCCTTTCATAAAGCAAGTTTTACCTGCCGAAAAAAACAAAGGAGTACAAGCATTTTGTTTGTACTCCTTTTCCAACGCCTTACCCGCAAGGTATAGTGTGTTACACCTTTCAAGGTGTACTGTTGGGCGATAAGATAGCCTCCCGGAAGGAGCCTTTCGTAAGTTCACCTAAGCAAAAGAACACCACCAAAGAAATTTTCTTGGTGGTGTTCGTGTTTTCTCCGCTAAGAATACAAAGAAGAAAGAGTGCTTTTTGTTTTATCTGTGGTGTTTTTTGTGAATTTATTTTATTACCGCTTTTCTTTTTTGAAAGTGAGCGTTTGGATTTGCAAAAGTTCAGTATGCAATTTAAAAGGGTATAGATGAAAAAAGCGCCCGACTATCGCCGAACGCCTTTAAACAAATATGAAAATTATTTCTTAGATAGTGCCGAAGATGAATTTGCAAAGGAAGAGAAGTGCGATGATAGTTACAGCGATGTCTTTCTTTGTGTACTTACCTGTGAAGAGAGTGATTATAACATAAGAGATAGAGCCGATACCGATACCGTTTGCGATGGAATATGTAAGAGGCATCATGATGAGCGTGAGGAATGCGGGAACAGCACTACGGAGGTCTGTCATGTCAACTTTGGAGAAGTTCTTGAGCATAAGAACGCCAACGTAGATGAGAGCAGGAGCTGTTGCTGCCGCGGGAATGATGCTTGCGAAAGGAGCAAGGAAGAGACAGATAGCGAAGCAAGCCGCTGTTACAAGGCTTGTAAGACCTGTTCTGCCGCCTGCCGCAACGCCGGAAGCACATTCAACGAACGTTGTGCAGGTGGAAGTACCGCAGATACCGCCTGCAACAGTTGCAACAGAGTCGCAAGTCATAGCTTTGTCGATATCAATGGGGTCGCCGTTTTCGTCGAGCATATTTGCTTCGGAAGCCGCACCGTAAAGTGTGCCGATAGTGTCGAACATATCAACGATGCAGAAAGTAACAACGAGCATTATAGCGCTGAAAATACCGCCCGTGAATTCAGGGGAGAAAGCATTTTTCCAAGATGAAGGTGTAAACACCGCAGTGATACCTATATCGGAAAAATCTTTGAAAGACTGGCCAATAGAGGAGAAAGTGAAGTTGAACTCGGGAAGCTGCCATATTGCAACGTAGTAAATAACGGACGTTGCGATGATGCTGATAAGAACAGCGCCTTTAACGTTGAGCTTTGTGAGAATTACGATGAGAAGGAAGCCGACGAGGGCGATTATCGCGGGAGCGATATCTTCCCATTTTGCGCCGTTGATCTTAACGAACTGAACGAGAGTGTATTCGTTTGATTCGATGATACCTACGTTCTGGAAGCCGAGGAACGCGATGAAAAGACCGATACCTGCGGAAATTGATTTTTTAATACATTCGGGCATCGCTTTTGCAAGGAATTCTCTTGCGCCTGTCAAAGAAAGAACGAGGAAGATAAGACCGGAAATGAGGATTATAACAAGACCTGCTTGGTAACCTTCGATAGTGCTTCCGCCGTTTACGATCTGGGGGAGAACGAAAGAAACGAAGAAGAACGAGTTAAGTCCCATACCGCAGGCTTGCGCATACGGGAGATTTGCATAGAAAGCGTAGAGAAGTGTACCGATGACTGCCGCGAGAATAGAGGCGATGTAAACTGCATTCCAGATTTTGTCGATCCCTTCAACGCCGAAGCTGAAACCGACAATCTGGTTGGGGTTTACAACGACGATGTACGCCATAGCGAAGAATGTCGTAAGGCCCGCTATGATCTCGGTTTTAATGTTAGAACCTCTCTCGGTGATTTTGAAAAACTTATTCATGTTTTTCCTCCGATTTTTTTATTTACTGTTTTGTAAATTGGAATTTTGAAAAAAAATGAAGCGCGGCGAAAAGCCGCGCTTCCCAAGATAGCAACAAAACAAAACCTTCCCTCACTATTGCACAGGACGGCGTTATATGTTTTGCGGTAGTCGAACTTTAAGGTAAGTCCGGTAGAAACTTGGGAAACCATTAACTTCTCAATTATACCAAAAAACATTTGATGAAAGTATTATATAGGAACTTGCGAAAAAAATCAATATAATATACACAAAAAGTTCATATTTTTGAAAAAAAGTATTCGCATATAGGGGTATTTTAGATAAAAAGAACATTTATTACCGATATTCTTGACATCTTGACGTTTTTAATTTAATATTATATTATAAATAATAAATTAAGATCATATAATCTTCGGAGGCAATTTAAAATTATGTCGAAAACATATAAACTCCATGTGGCGGGTATTGAACGCGATCTTCCGCTCTGCCCTCTTAACGAAAATCTTTATATAGGCGCTTTCATTATATTCGGCGACGTTGAGCTTACCTGCGCCTGCGCGCGAGAGCTTCTTAAGATCGCGCCCGAACACGATATAATGATAACTTCCGAAAGCAAGGGTATACCGCTCCTTTATGAAATGGCGCGTCAGGCGGGCGAAAACAACTATATCGTCGCAAGAAAGATGCAGAAGCTCTATATGGAGGACGTTTTCTCCTGCGAGGTGAACTCTATTACAACCGCGAAAAAACAGACCCTTTACCTTGACGGCAAGGACGCGGAAATGATGCGAGGCAAACGCGTACTCATAATCGACGACGTTATCAGCACTGGCGAATCTCTGCGCGCGATAGAAGAACTTGTAAAACACGCCGGCGGCAATATCGTTGGTAAAATGGCGATACTTGCAGAGGGTGACGCAAAAGACAGAGATGATATAAAATACCTTGAAGCTCTTCCTCTTTTCGATGCGGAAGGCAATGCGATCTAAAACAAATAAAGATAAAAATATTTACAGAAGAGTATAAGGATAAAAGCGAAAAGAGGTTTTTATTCCTCTTCTTTTCACTCTTATCTACATATATGAGGTGATGATATGCAAATTAAATGCCGCAAATTTATTGAAGATCATTTTTCCGAAATGGTGCGTGATCTTTCCGTGCTCGTTTCCGTTCCCAGCGTGAAGGGCGAACCAAAAGAGGGTATGCCTTTCGGCGAAGGTCCTGCGGAAGCGCTTGACATGATGCTCGCCATAGCGAAAAAATACGGTTTTCACACGGAAAATCACGAGGGTTACGTCGGTACGATAGACCTTGATCCCGAACTTCCCACGACTCTTGGCATACTCTGCCATCTTGATGTTGTTCCCGCGGGCACTGGTTGGGCTTCGCCCCCCTTCTCACTTATGATGGCGAACGGAAAAATGTACGGAAGAGGTGTTATAGATAACAAAGGTCCCGCTGTTGCCGTGCTCTATGCAATGCGCGCTATACGCGAATGTAACATTCCGATAACGCAGAACGTGCGTTTTATCGTTGGCACGGATGAAGAAAACGGTTCTTCCGACCTTGCATATTACAAAGCAAAAGAGGCTCTTCCACCCCGCGTGTTCACGCCCGATGCGGAATATCCGCTTATAAACATTGAAAAAGGTATGGTTCGCGGCGAATTCGCAACGAACGCGGGCTATGCTGTCGGAAACAAGAGTATCCTTTCCGCATGGGGGGGCACGGTTATAAACGCCGTTCCCGAGCTTGCTCATGCTATAGTTCGTGGCTTTGCGCCCGAAGAACTCCGCACGGCGGCTTCACGCTTCCCTAAACTCGGCTTCGAATTCGCACAGGAAGGCGAAAATATCAAAGTGACAGTAAGAGGAACGGGTGCTCACGCTTCTCAGCCCGACCGCGGCAATAACGCTATAACGGGACTTTGCGCATACCTCGCTTCTCTCGGCACGGACGACGAAACCGGCAGATCGTTCGGCAGAGTTTCCTCCGCTTATGCGTATGGAGATACGGCTGGCAATTCTTTGGGAATTTCCGAAGCGGACGAAGAAAGCGGCGCGCTCACCACGGTGTTCAGCATACTCGATTATTCCGAGGGGGTTATCCATGGCAAATTTGACTGCCGTTTCCCTGTTTGCGATAACCTTGCAAGTATAAAAGAGAAATTTACAAGAGGTTTTGAACAGTATGGTATCAAGCTGCTCGAGATACACGGAGTTGAAGCGCACAAGGTCGATGAAAATTCAGATTTCGTTCAAACGCTCCTCGGTATCTACCGCGAAGCGACGGGCGCGAAAGGCAGCAGACCCATCGCCGTCGGCGGCGGCACATATGTTCACGAGATCGAAGGCGGTGTTGCTTTCGGCGCGGAATTCCCCGGCGAAGTGAACAATATGCACGGCGCGAACGAGACGTTTACCGTTAACAATTTCCGCAAAAATGCGGTTATCTTCGCGGAAGCTATCGCAAGACTTTGCGAATAATTATAGAAAAAGGACGCGAAAGGCAGGTTCTCATAAGGAAGTTTGATTTCTCCTTGTAGGGACCGGCGTCCTCGACGGTCCGAGACATATTTTGCTATGCAGGAAACAAATAATTAACCCCAACAGATTTTACAAATCTGTTGGGGTTTTATCATATTCCGTAACGTATTGCCTTCCATTCGTTCCAAAAGGCAATATAACCGTTTCGATCAAATTCATCTTCGGGTAATTTTTTATCTGCAGCGGCATTATAAAATGCTTCTACTTGGTCTGCAAATGCAAAGACGGTTGTTTTATATTCATCAAATAATATTTCCGTTCTTTCTCCTGCTTCTGTAACTAAAACAACATTGCCGTTTTCGTGCAAAACCGACCAATCAACTCCGTTAGGGCAACCGCAAATATCAACTTTTGAAAGTTCTTCATTTGCTATCATAAAAAAGCCACAGCAAGGAAGCATTTGATTACTCTCATATATTTTATGATCTTCCTTCAAGGATTTCAGCAAATACAATGCGGTAGAACTGACTGTTGCGTCATCATATTCCAAAACTTCATGTCCTATGATCGCTTTTGCATTTCCGTGAAGACACAGATCCTCGATGGAATCTACCCCTTCCATCCAATGAAGATTGGATACACTGATAGAAAACATATGTAACCTCCGTTATCGCCAGTTTCGCCTTTGTATTACAAAGGCATAGGGCAAAGCCCATACCCCTACAATACCGAATATATTATATCATAGATTAGCAGAGAAAGCAAGAGTTATATTCCGACTCCGTCGGAGTGATATTATACGGCTCTGCCGTGTAGTGATATTGTTCGGCTTCGCCTCACAGTGATATTTTATTCGCCCCTTTAACTTGCGAAGCAAATATCACTCGGCGCAAGCCGAATACCACTGCGAAGCAATAGAACTCGCCCAAGGCGAATAAAACTGCCCAACTTCCTTATGAGAAGTTGGGCAAAGCGTCCTTTTCTACAATATGGGAGATATCACGCGCGAATGATTATTGTTTTAAATCAGAGCAAGCCGCCCAATAAAATATAGAAAAAACTCGCCGTATGGCGAGTTTTTTTGATATGTTCTATTATTTGAGCACTTTTGCAAATACAAGGATCTGGATAATGATGCCTGCAAGTACATAAATTTCAATAAGGCTACTTGCAATGCCAAGGATCCAACCGATGATTGCACCAACAACAGGAATCCAACCTGTGATCAAAGCAGAAAGTCCGATCAAAACACCTGCGATGAAACCAACAACGATATACAGGAGAATACCAACGATAAGGTTGCCTATTGTGTCCGTGCGCTTAAAAGAAAGCGGGAAAAACTTTTTCAAAATATCCATTGAAAAAACTCCTTTCATAATAGTGCGATTACTCACATCTTTCTACATTATATAACAAAAAAGTCCAAAATGCAATAGATTTTGAACAAATTGTTTACACATCATAATATATGCGCAAAAAAATTTTTCGTAACTGCTAAAAAGGAAAAAAATTCATATTCAAAGCTATTGCATTATAAGAAAAAATGCGTTATAATAACCTTGAATAAGAATTTAATTCCTATTAAATTTTAAATCTAAAATGAAAAGGAGTACACGACAATGAACAGAATGTACGAAGGTTGGAGAGGTTTCGAATCCGGAACCTGGACATCCGAAATCAACGTAAGAAGCTTTATTAGACATAACTATCATCCTTATGATGGCGACGAAAGCTTCCTTGAAGGCCCCACACAGGACACACTTGACCTTTGGGCACAGGTAATGGATCTTACAAAACAGGAAAGAGAAGCAGGCGGCGTTCTTGACATGGATACAAAAGTTGTTACGTCCATCACTTCTCACGGTCCCGGCTACCTTAACAAAGATAAAGAAAAAATCGTAGGCTTCCAGACAGACAAGCCCTTCAAGCGCGCTCTTCATGTATACGGCGGTATCCGTATGGCTGAAAAAGCTTGCTCTGAAAATGGCTACAAAGTAGACCCCGAAATCAGCGAATTCTTCACAGTTCACAGAAAAACACATAACGCAGGCGTATTCGATGTTTACACACCCGAAATGCGCGCTTGCCGTTCCAGCCATATCATCACAGGTCTTCCCGACGCTTACGGCCGCGGCCGTATCATCGGCGACTACCGCAGAGTTGCTCTTTACGGTATCGACAGACTTATCGAAGATAAGATGGAACAGAAAGAAACAACACGCACAGCTATGTACTCTAAGGTTATCCGCCAGAGAGAAGAGCTTGCAGAACAGATCCGCGCTCTCCAGCAGCTCAAAGAAATGGCAGCTTCCTATGGCTACGATATTTCTCAGCCTGCTAAAGACACAAAAGAAGCTATCCAGTGGCTCTACTTCGGCTACCTCGGCGCTGTAAAAGAACAGAACGGTGCCGCTATGTCCCTCGGCCGTACATCTACATTTATCGATATCTACGCTGAAAGAGACCTTGCTGAAGGCAGATACACAGAAAAAGAAATCCAGGAATTTGTTGACCACTTTATCATGAAGCTCCGCCTTGTTAAATTCGCTCGTACACCCGAATACAACGCGCTCTTCTCCGGTGACCCTCAGTGGGTAACAGAATCCATCGGCGGTGTTGCAATCGACGGCCGTCACATGGTTACAAAGATGTCCTACCGTTATTTGCACACACTCCAAAACCTCGGCGCAGCTCCCGAACCTAACCTCACGGTTCTTTGGTCCACAAAGCTCCCCGAAAACTTCAAACGCTTCTGCGCTAAGACATCTATTGAAACATCTTCCATCCAGTATGAAAACGATGACCTTATGAGATTTACACACGGCGATGACTACGCTATCGCTTGCTGCGTATCTTCCATGAGAGTTGGTAAAGAAATGCAGTTCTTCGGCGCTCGTGCAAACCTTGCTAAATGCTTGCTTTACGCTATAAACGGCGGTAGAGATGAAATCTCCGGCAAACAGGTTGCCCCCGAATACACACCTATCACATCTGAATACCTTGATTACAACGAAGTAATGAAGAAATTCGACCAGATGATGAGATGGCTTGCTGAAGTTTACGTAAACACACTCAACGTAATCCACTATATGCATGATAAATACTGCTACGAAAAACTCCAGATGGCTCTCCACGACAAGAACGTTACTCGTTGGTTCGCAACAGGTATCGCAGGTCTTTCCGTTGTAGCTGACTCTCTCTCCGCTATCAAATATGCGAAAGTTAAAGTTATCCGCGACGAAACAGGCCTTGCAACAGACTACGAAGTAGAAGGCGATTTCCCGAAATACGGTAACGACGACGACAGAGTTGACTCTATCGCTCGTGAAATCGTTCATATGTTCATGGAACACATCAGAAAGAACCACACATACAGAGATGGTATCCCCACAACATCTATTCTCACAATTACGTCCAATGTTGTATATGGTAAGAACACAGGTTCTACACCTGACGGCAGAAAGAAAGGCGAAGCTTTCGCTCCCGGCGCTAACCCCATGCACAGACGTGATACACACGGTGCGGTTGCATCTCTTGCTTCCGTTTCCAAACTTCCCTTCATCGACGCACAGGATGGTATTTCCAATACATTCTCTATCATCCCCGGCGCGCTCGGTAAGGACGATCAGATCTTCGCAGGCGATATCGAAGTTGACATCGATTGCGGTAATGGCGCTTGCTCTACACCCACACTCTTCGAAGGTCTTGACGACAAACAATAATTCAATACCCAAAATAATTTAGGAGGTAAATTACTATGGCAGCAACACAGAATCAAGTAGATAACCTCGTAGCTCTTCTTGACGGCTACGTACAGAAAGGTGGTCACCACCTCAACGTTAATGTTTTCACAAGAGAAACACTTTTGGACGCTCAGCAGCACCCCGAAAAATATCCCCAGCTCACAGTAAGAGTTAGCGGATATGCTGTAAACTTCATCAAGCTCACAAAAGAACAGCAGGATGAAGTTATTTCCAGAACGTTCCACGATAGCATCTAAGGATAAACCCCCATTATGGAAGGTTATATTCACTCTACGGAAAGCTTCGGCACGGTAGACGGCCCGGGCGTACGCTATGTTGTGTTTACGCAGGGCTGTCCCATGAGATGCAAATATTGCCACAACCCCGACACATGGGAGGCACATAAAGGCACGAAGATGTCCGCTGAACAGATCATTGAGGACTATAACAAAAACAGAGCGTTCTACGCCACGGGCGGCTTGACCGTCACGGGCGGAGAACCGCTCCTTCAAATTGATTTTCTTCTCGACCTTTTCCGTCTTGCCAAAAAGAACGGTATTCATACTTGCATAGATACCTCGGGTATCACGTATAATCCTGAAAATGCGGAGTATCAGAGAAAGCTCGACGAGCTTATGAAATACACGAACCTCGTTATGCTCGATATAAAACATATCGACCCCGAGTGTCACCGCGAACTTACAAAGCAGGACAACAAAGGTATACTCGCTTTTGCGAAATATCTTTCCGATAATAAAATTCCTTTTTGGATAAGACATGTTGTAGTGCCGGGTATTACGGATGACCCGAAATACTTGCATGAGCTTGGTCTTTTCCTTGGAACTCTTTCGGGAATAAAAGCACTTGATGTTCTCCCTTATCACACGATGGGCGTGACGAAATATAAAGAGCTTGGTATACCGTATCCGCTGGAAGGCGTTGAAGCTCTTTCGAAATCGGACGCGGCAAAAGCAAAAGAAATCATTCTTGACGGAATGAGAGAATCGAGAAATAAAATTAAACATTGAGGAAAAGCCCGACTTGCGTCGGGCTTTTTACGTTAAAAATCTCCTTAAACCTATTAAATTTGTGTTAATTATTTTTTATTTTGGCGACGGTTATTGACTTATCAATATTTATAATTTATAATATATAGAAGTATAAGGAGAAATTTTTCCTTATTCTTAAAAGTAAATGACTCTTATAACACAAGGAAAAGACAAAGGAGGTGTCAGAAACTTTGATATGGGACATTTTAATTCCTGTTATCGTGGGAATTGTAATGCTCGCGCTCGGTGTGCTTATCGGTTATGTAGCGAGAAAGAAAACAGCTGAATCAAAAATATCTTCCGCGGAAGCTCACGCACAAAAGATAATGGACGAAGCTGTTGTTGCTGCCGAAGCAAAACGCAAAGAAATGCTCGTTGAAGCAAAAGAGGATATCCTCAAAGCGAAAACGGAAGCAGAGCGCGAAAACAAAGAACGCAGACAGGAAGTTATCAGACTTGAAAATCGAGCGCTTGCCAAAGAAGAAACTCTTGACAGAAAGCTCGAAAATTATGAAAGACGCGAAGAACAGCTTGCTCAAAAGATAAAAGACAACGATATTCTTCGTGAAGAACTCGAACAAAAGAAAGCGGATGCGCAGGCAAGACTTGAAGAAATTTCGGGTTACACCGCAGAAACGGCAAAAGCCGAGCTCGTTTCTCAAATAGAGGGCGAAGCAAAGCACGAAGCCGCCGCTAAACTTAAACAGATCGAAAACGAACTGCACGACAGCGCGGAAGAAAAAGCGCGCAACATAATCTCTCTGGCAATTCAGCGCCTTGCATCCGATCAGGTTTCGGAAACTACAGTTTCCGTCGTTCCCCTTCCTTCCGACGAAATGAAGGGCAGGATTATCGGCCGCGAGGGACGCAACATTCACAAAATCGAAACGCTCACAGGCGTCGATCTTATAATCGATGACACACCCGAAGCTATCACTCTTTCGTGCTTTGACCCTATCCGCCGCGAAGTTGCAAGACTTACTCTTGAAAAACTTATCTCCGACGGACGTATCCACCCCACCCGCATTGAAGAAACTGTTGAAAAATCCCGCCGCGAGGTTGACGCATCCATCAAACGCGCCGGCGAAGAAGCTGCTATGGAAACAGGCGTGAACGGGCTCAACCCCGACCTCATCAAGTTCCTCGGCAGACTTAAATACCGCACAAGCTACGGTCAGAACGTTCTCGTTCATTCTATCGAAGTTTCGTATATTGCGGGAATGCTTGCAAACGAGCTCGGTCTGGACGGTACACTTGCAAAACGCGCGGGCTTGCTCCACGATATCGGTAAATCTCTTACGCAGGAAGTTGAAGGTTCTCACGTTCAGCTCGGCGTTGAGATAGCGCGCAAGTTTAAAGAAAACAAAGATGTTGTTCACGCTATTGAAGCGCACCACGGCGACGTTGAACCGCAGACGGTCACAGCAGTACTCGTTGCGGCGGCAGATGCTATTTCCGCGGCTCGCCCCGGCGCACGCAGAGAAGATCTTGATAACTACATCAAACGCTTGCAGAAGCTCGAAGAGATATCCAACAACTTCCCCGGAGTTGAAAAATCTTATGCTATCCAGGCAGGCAGAGAAATCCGCATAATGGTAAAACCCGAACACGTAAACGATGACCAGATGATTGTTGTTGCGCGTGAGATTGTTAAGAAGATCGAAGCGGAACTCGAATATCCGGGTCAGATCAAGGTTAACGTTATCCGCGAAAGCCGCGCCGTTGATTTTGCAAAATAAGAATATAAAAAAGATGAGCGCGAGCTCATCTTTTTTATATTCTAGAAAAATACTCCGAAAACTGTTACAATTATTACTCCTATTATACACATTTTCGCGGTGAAAGGGCGAATTTTAA
The DNA here is from genome assembly GCA_045121315.1 of Eubacteriales bacterium. Lineage (GTDB taxonomy): Bacteria > Bacillota > Clostridia > Oscillospirales > CAG-272 > UMGS731. The sequence goes on along the minus strand of JBGVFW010000345.1, from coordinate 23,480 downwards.
AAAACTTCTTCCTTATATATTATATATAACCAAAGGTGCAATGCATGGAATGTTACGAGAATTGTAACAAAAAAAGTCCAATGTTACAGTTTTGTTACAGAATGACAAAACCCCTTGAAAAAAAACTTGTGTTGTAGTATTATAATTACACAAGCTAAAACCCGAACCGAAAGGTTCACAAAAACAAAATTTTTTCAGGAGGAAACACATGAAAAACTTTAAGAGAAGTCTTGCACTTGTTCTCGCAATCATCATGGTTGTTGGTACACTTGCAAGCGCATCTGCTTTCTCTGTAGGCGCTCAGGCATGGTTTGCCGACGCAGTTTACGATCTCCAGGCTTGGGGCGTAATCACAGAGAACGACGTTGATTCCGCAATGAAGAGCGAAATCATCGACAGAAAAACATTCACACTTTGGGTTGCAAAGATCCTTTCCCAGGATTGCGATGGCAAGATTTGGGAAGAACAGGTAGAAACACGTTATGAAGACGTTGAATATGCCGAAGGTTCTGACGACAACTCTTCCGCTATCGCATATGCAACTGCAAACGGTATCGTTCGCGGTTACAACGAAGGACCCGATTACCAGTTCGGACCTGACGACAGCCTTAAGCTTGGCCAGGCAGCAACGATCGTAATCAGACTCCTTTCCAGATTCGGCGGTCAGGGCGTAGACCTCTACTCCACAACATACCTCAAAGCAGTTCAGGATTTCGTTGACGACTTCGGCGCAACAGAATACGCTGCATATATGTGGTGGGCACAGCAGGTCAATGTAATCGACAAAGTTTACAAAGATAACTGCACAGACTACGCTGACGGCGCTTCCCTTACATACGGCGAAGCTGCTTACCTCCTTTGGAATGCAGCTACAAACTGCAAGACAGCAGTTGACTATGACAAAAACGGCGACGTTGGTAGAATTGCTGAACTCTTCAACGGTAAAAACGTTGATATCAATCGTACATACTACGGTATCGTAACTGATGTTGTAATAAACGGCACAGATGAAGTTGCTGGCCTTACAATCGAACTTCAGGTATCTTCCGATACTTACACAACACTCACACTTACACAGGCTAACACAAAGACAGCTGTTGTTGACGCTGACAAAAAGAAAACGGACAACGTTGGTAATGCAAACTCTGACGCTCTTTACGTATCTGTAAGAGATTTCACAGTTGGCACACTCGTTAAAGTTTCCTACAACGGCAACGCTGCTAATGACTCCGTAGAAGTTGTTGAAACAGTAACAGACGCTAACGGCATAACAACTACAACTGTTTCCAATAAGCTCGCATACGACAAGACGAAAGTTGTATCTGTTACAAAGACAAACTCTGTAATCGTTGACTCTTTCCTCGTTTATAAATACGGTTGGTGCGGCAAAAACGGCGGTTACAAATATAACCACGTTTACAACGAACTCGTATACACAACAGTTGCGACTTCTCAGAAAATAAACAAGACACCCGTACTCCCCGCTTACTACACAAGCGACCTCGCTATCACAAAAGCTACAGCTACAAGAACAGTAAGCAATACAACATACACATACTACACGATCACATTCAAAGATGTAACATACATCCTTGCTGCTAACGTTGACGGCGTTGCATACATCGCAAGCGGTCTTAAAGCAGACAAAGCAGACAACATCATCATCGTTAATGGCGATACAGGCGCAGATGTTGCAGTTGCAGACATCGCAACAGTATACGCTTCTATCGTAAACACAGCTGAAGGTCAGATGAAGTTTACATTCACAGACACAGACGGCGACGGTGACTACGATATCCTTACACAGAACAAAGCTTCTGTAACATTCGACCACAGCACAGCAGATGACCTTAACAGAGCTGCTGACGCTATCAACGGCACATACGTTCTCTTCAATCAGAACGTTCTCCGCCCCGGCGAAACATACGCTGACGAAAAAGTTGTTAACGTATCCGGCGCAGCATTTGTAAACAAAGGCGCAGCTGCAACAGGTCTTACAGCTCTCCTTATGAACAACTCTGCTATCTACACAGATGCAGCAAACACAGTATATCCCTTCTACAAACAGGTTGAACTCCTCGACGCTGCAGGCAACAACTTCAAATATCTCACAGGTGTTGTAACAGACGTTCAGACAATTGGCGATATCGCTAACTACTACAGAATCACAATCACAGACGTTGCAGGCACAGAAACATCCGTTATCATCCCTGCATACAACAAACTTTCCGGTACAGCTACAAACAAGAGAACATTCACATACTTTGTAGGTGAAGATTCCTCTACAATCTCCGTTGATATCACAGGTTGGTATCAGTTCCTTATCGACACATATGAAAACCAGTATGCAGTAGTTGCAGGCACAGCTAACAACTTCCCCGCAACAGAAGACAACAAACCCACATCCCTCCTCCAGAAGACAATCAGTGTTGCTGTAGATGCTAACGGTAACGTTATCGCTATCTCCGGTAAAGACATTACAACTTCCGAAGTAGGCGCTACAGGTTTCGTAACAAAAGTTGAAGCAGGCGCAAATGCTAACGAATTCAAAGTAACTCTCGCTACAGCAGAAGGCACAGCAACAGCTAACGTAGTTGCTTCTCTTACAGGTGCTTATGACTGGGCTCAGAAAACTATGCTTAACAGACTCTTCGCTCAGGGTCTCCTTTCCGACACAGACGCTGAAGCAGGTGCAGGTTACGTAGCTAAGGCTAACAACGTTCTCTACCTCACAGTTAAGAACGACGGCGGTAACAACTACGTTGTTAAAGCTGCTGACGAAACATGGAAGAACGCTGTAATCTCCGGCGACATCACAGACCGTATCTTCGACGCTGTAAAAACATACGGTGCAGCTTATACAAACCAGACAACTGTTAAAGTTCCTACAGTTGACGCTGCCGAAGTAGTTAACTACTACAACGCTTACACAACAGAAGGTTACACATGGACGGTTGTTGACAACACAGAATACGATGCAAACGGTAAAGTTGTATCTTACAAGTATTCTTATGAAAAAGCTCCCGCAGCTATTTACCAGGTTAAATACGCTCAGACATCTTCTCTTGTAGTTGACTTCACTAAGTCCTACACACTCCAGGTTGTATTTGACGGCGGCGTTTACGCTACAGGTACAACAAAAGTTCTTGCTCCCTTCACAGTTTACAACACAGAAGCAGGCAAAGAAACAGAAGTTATCACAGCTCCCACATACGCACAGATCTACGCATACCAGACACACAAATACTACACAGCAACAGGCGACCTTGATACAACAAAGGGTTATGGCCTCTTCTACACAGATGCTAACGGTTACATCGGTAACATCAACAGCGCTGTAACAGAAACAAAATACTACGTTGACGCTAACAACGTTGTTTACACAATCCTTGACTACAAGGGTCTTGTATACGAAACAAATGCAGACGGTTCTTACGTTATCAAGACAGAAGAAGCTGTTGAAGTTGGCAATAAAGTTAATGTAACAGCTGACGCTCTCGCAGGCAAGCTTGAAGGTCTCACAGTTTCTTACATCACATCTTCTCTCCCCTCCAACACAGAATATTCTGCACACGCTAAGAACGAAGGTTACAAGTATGTTCCCGGTTGGTACAGACTTGAAATCAAAGACGCTGAAACAATCAACGTTAAAGAAGATACAGTTGTAGTAATCGTTACTCCCAACGAAACAGTTCAGAACTCTTTGTCTAAACTTGATTACAACTACACAACAACAACATTTGGCGCACTCCTTGCTAATGGCACAGAACTCTCTGTTCTCGAATACAGCTACTATGTAGATCCTAACAAGGGTTATGTAACATATCTCTATGTATTCGGCGGCACAGCTACAGTTGGTAAGAACACGGTTATCATAGATAGACCTCAGGAAACAATAGTTGACGAAGGCAAAGCTATCGTTTACCTCCCTGCAGGTTCTCTTACAAACTCCTATATCCTCACAGGCGACGACATCTACTATGTTGCTTCCTCTATGCAGGCTATCAACATCGCTACAGGCGAAAAAGTTGGTCAGCTTAAGTACTACTACTCCACATGGAACTATGGCGCTGATTACGTTCACCAGGCTACAAATGATGTAACGATCGCTGCCGGTCACTTCTACCTCGTTGACCTTAAGAACAACAATGCTATCCTTGCTGACCTTGGTGCAGTTTGGACATCCAAGACAGTTGACCGTGGTGGCATGGTAACAGGTATGAAAGGCTTCACATTCGTTTACAACGGTACAACAAAAACAAATTACAGTTCCAGCTTGCCTAGCTGGCTCTCCGGTGTTGATAACAAGACATATACTGTAAGCGTTATGAACGATACAAACTATAACTATGATACAAGTCTTCTCGCTGATAACACAGTTCTTGGTTACTTCGGCAAGATGACGATCACAGATGTAACACCCACATCCGTTATTGCTACGGTTGGTTCTACTACAAACCAGGATATCACAGCTCTTAACTTCAGATTTGTATACTTCGATTATGAAGGCAACAACATCTACGAAGCAGAAGCACAGAACGTTTCTAAGGCTCTTCCTGTAAGCAACCTTGATATGATCTATGCTGCTGAAGGTATGACAGTTACTGAATGGTACGACGCATACAGAACACTTTACGGTGATAGCATCTATGGTAAGGATACAGCTACTCAGAACGCTGCTAACTTGATCGCTAAGAAGTGGACAGCTGCTCCTTACTATGCATCTTGCGTATCTGCTTACAACACAGCTTTGACAAACGGTTCTTCTATCTCTGATATTGAAACAGCTAGAAAAGCTCTCGAAGAAGCTGAAGATCTCTACGAAGATTTCTGCGCTGACTATGAAGCTGTTCAGAACGACATCTTCTGGTCTACAGACGTAGTTAACTCCAGACTCTACCAGTACAAAGTACAGCAGACAACAGCTGGTAACACAACAATCACATACCCCACATTCACATATTACTACGACTACGCTACACAGACTTACACAGTATTTGTAACATCTTTCGTTGCTTAATGCGTTGAATGTAATAGAAAGAGGCTCCGAAAGGAGCCTCTTTTGCGTTGTTTCATTTTCCTGCGGCAATCGCTTCCTGCAAAGCTTGGCTTTGAGTTTTCATCGTGATGAATTGGAAGGGCGTGAGCGCGTTTTCGCGCGCTGCTATTGCCGCGCCTCCGAAAAGAATGACGGTCAGCGATATGATAACGGCGTATAAAAGCCCCACGCTTACAACGGTTTTCTGTTTCATAAAAAAATTCCTCCGTGCATAGTTTGCACGGAGGGATAGTGTTATTATTCGTATTTTTGTAATTGCTTTGTTAATCGGACGGAGAATTGAAATGCTCGTCAATATGGTTGCCGCAAAGGAAGAGCTTAGCGGTGAGAAAAAGCAATTTTATATCGTAGAAAAGGGACATTTTTTGTACGTATTCCGCGTCAAGTAGTGCTTTGTCCTCCACGGAATTGATGCTTTCGCATTTTATCTGTGCCAAGCCTGTCAGTCCCGGGCGTACTGCATAAACTCCGTGAGCCTCTCTTGCGCGGTGAAGCGCTTTTTCGCTCTTCATAAGCGGTCTGGGACCTACGAAGCTCATTTGCCCGGCAAATATGTTTAAAAGCTGAGGAAGCTCGTCCGCACCCGTTTTTCGAAGCCAAGCGCCGAAGCGCGAAACGTATTCTTCCGGGTGGGAGATATCGCGCGCGGGTGTGCTTTCGGGTGCGCTCTTTTTCATCGTGCGAAATTTGATGATCTTAAAGGGTTTTGAATGTCTGCCTATCCTTTCCTGCAAAAAAAGCGGGGAGGCTTTCGTGTCCGCGACGCACAGCACACAAAGGACAAGAAAAAACGGCAGAAAGACGATTATTGCGGCGCAGGAACAAGCGAGGTCGCATAATCGCTTTACGGCGGGATATATTTTCATTTTTGTTCACTTTCGAATTTGGAAGATTTTTGTCTGTTTATATATTATATATTCATAATCGCATAAAGTCAAACTATATAGCATAAATAATAAAAAATTTACAAAAAATCTTTCCTTTTTCCTCCTATATGTGGTATTCTAATAATGTAATTTATTTCATCGGAGGTCGTTTTGAAAAAGAACGCTGTTTTATATCATGTTTTGGGCTTGTTTCTTTGCCCGCTGTTTTTTATCTCTATGTTTACCCTCATCAGTTCCGTGGCAACGGTCAATTATGAATATCTCCCCGAATCGCTCGACGGCATGAGTGTCTTTTTCTATGAGCTTGCCGCATATGCGCTGGATTTCGTTTTGTTCTTCGTGCTCGGCGCGTTCGCGTATGCTCTTTCCCAAAAAAAGACCGTTCCCGCCGTTCTCTGCGGTGGTATCGCGCTTTTCCACTCCTTCCTTTTGCCGATGATCCAGTTTTTCGTGCGCTCGCTTTTCCTCGCTTCCTCTACCGATGCTGATATTATGGAGGATTACTTTGAAATAGACGTCGCTACGTCGGAGGTAGCAACGCTCAAAGCCGTTGCAGGAATACTCATATGCGCGGCGGTCGCTATCGTTTTCTTTGCGCGCAAAAAAAACTCCGATTTTGCAAAACCGTATATAGCGCCCGTCAGTATGCCGTCGATCGCCGCGCTCATTATTTGCGGAGCGCTCATTGTTTACACTATCATTTTTTTCACTGTCATAGGCGAATATGATCTTTCTACAGTTCTGAGAAGACTTATAGAGATAGCAATATATATTGCGACTTATTTTGTGATGGTACTCGGATCATACACCGAAAAGAAATTTTTGCCGAGGAATAAAGCGGAAATTTCAACTTTGGGTCTATAACCATTCAACTATTTGGTGATAAATTTTTAATATTATGTTGACAAAAGATACATTTTACGATAAAATAAGAGCATAGAGAAATATTCTCGTAAAAACTTAATTAAAAATTTTCGGAGGATTTTTATCATGAAAAAAGTGCTTGCACTTATGCTCGCTCTTGTTATGGTTATGCTCATGGTTGCTGCTTGCGGCGGTGGCGATGTAGATGACACAACAACAACAAATGCTACTGTTGATACAACAGCAGGCAATGGCGATGCAACAGATTCTACAACAGTAGGCAACAATGACGCTACAACTGCTGCTCCCACAACAAATGACACAACAAAAGCTACAGACGAAACAACAAAAGCTACTACAACGGAAGCTCCCGTAGTTGCTACTCCTGTTCAGGCAGTTGTTCTCGTTCCCCTTGTTGCTGACGGCGCAACGATCTATTCTTCTAAAGACGAAAACATCTTCGTAACACTCGAAGAAGCTGAAGCTATCAACATTGCAAACGGCGAAACAATCACTGTTGCAAACGTTACAGCTGGTCACTACTATGTAGTTGAAACTGTTAACGGCACAACAACAGCAGTTGCTGACCTCGGCGCTGCATTTGACTACGCTTACCTTAACAGAATGGGCGTTGTAACTATCTGGAGGGACGCTGAAAATATGACAGGCGGCGGTGCTACAGGTAAATGGTACACATGTGTTGACGATAACACATATCTCTTCAACTATGTAAACGTAGACGCTGCAAACGCTGCTATGGGCGATTACAAACTCGGCTCTTTCGGCACAGTTTCCATCACAGGTGTTGACGACGGCGCAGTTAATGCTGTTGTTAACGGTGAAGAAGTTAACATGGCTGAAAAGAACGTAAGATTCGTTTACGCAACATACACAGGCGACGCTCTCGAAGAAGCTACAGAAGAATGGAGCTCCTACGGTATTCAGGTTAACGCTTTTGAATACATCAAGATCGCTGAAGACGAAACAACAGACGGCGGCCAGGGCACGATCAAGAGCCTCTGGGATGCATATATAGCTAACTACGGTAAGACAGGTGGTCCTCAGGAAACAGCTGAAGCAAACTGGAAAGCAGCTCTTCCCGCTAGAGCACTTTCTTCCGCTAAGAACGCATATGAAGCTTCTTTGACAAACGGCGCAGCTGCAGGCGAAGTTGCTAACTTGCTCAATGCTTATGAAAAAGCACAGATAGTTTACGAGGAATTCTGCGAATACTACGTAGAAGCTGTAAACTGCATTTTGTGGGGCGAAGATCCTTCCGATTCCGCTCTTTCTGAATACTTTGACTATGCTGACGAAGGCGCTACACTCGACCTCCAGTACTACTATGACGCTGAAACAGATACATACGTTATCTTCCTTGGTTCCGGCGGCCCCGGCGCAACCACAAACTTCGGCTATGTTATGGACGGTGTATGCTACTGGCAGCACGTTGACTTTGAAAACAGATAATTTCTAACACAAAAAATAACGCAAAAAGAACTCCTTCGGGAGTTCTTTTTTGTTTACTGTATTCAACTTTTTCTTTAAACAAGAAAAAGAGGATTATAATAAAAAACAAAAAAATCCTCTGCAAGTATTTTTGTTTCCTCTCCCTCTATTGACAAAGAAGCAGAAAAAGTATAAAATATAAAGGGGAGTTTCCCCGTTTGGTGCTTTTGTTGCGGGAATGCAATGATGACACCACAAAAATAACTTTTTTGGAGGACTGATCACAATGAAAAGAATGATCGCGCTCATGCTTGCTCTTGTTATGGTTATGCTTATGGTTGCTTCCTGCGGCGACAGCTCCGTGGACAATACGACGGATTCCGCTATAACAACGGAAAAGACAGATGCCACAACAGCTCCCGACAACACGACGTCAAGCACGACTGACACAGCTGCAACAACTGCCGTAGCGACAACGACCGGCACGACAGAAGCAACAGAAGCAACAACAGTAGTTATCCCTACGATAGAACCCTCCGGCAACCCGGAAGACCCTATCCTTTGGCTCGATTTCGAAGTAGAAAATATCTACGGCGATACTATCCTCGATATGTCCGGCCACGGCAACAACGCTAAGATAACGGGCAGTCCCTCTTACATAGCGGGTCCCACGGGCGGCAACGCTATCAACTTCGGCAAGGGCTCTACGTTTGATTTCCTTACGATCCTCAACAACGACACTCTCAATTTCGCTATCACAGACGAATTCACGGTAGATTTTTGGTACAAGCTCGATTCCGACGCTATGGGCTGGGAAAACCTCTTCTCCAAAGGCACGCAGAATAACGGTTGGTACGGCGTATGGCTCGGCACAAACGACAACTCTAACCAGGGCGTATGCTGGGGCGGCGACACGGGCAACACAAAGATCGGTTCCCTTTACTCTAAGGGAAAATGGCACCACATCACGGTTATCCAGAAAAACGGCGTTCTTTATATGTTCCTTGACGGCGAGCAGGTCGCTTCCGACACAGCGGTAAACTGCAAATCGAACGGAAATATGTACATCGGCGGCAGAAACAGCACGTCAACGAATACTGATGCCAGCGCGCAGTTCAACGGCTCTATCGACGATTTCAAAATATACAATTACGCTGTTGAAGTTGAAGGCATGAAGTCTTCCATTAACGAAGCGGAGTCTCTTTCTTATACATACACATCTGCCGACGGCACGAAGATAACTCTTCCTTACCGCGTATATTACCCCTCCGATTATGATGCGGAAGGGGACAAAGAATATCCCATCCTCCTCTTCCTCCACGGTCATGGCGAATGTGGCACAAACAACACCTCTCAGCTCATGGTTTTGAACGCAGCTAACTATTTCCTTGACGATATCGCGGCAATGGATAACTGTATTATCCTCGCTCCACAAACGGTTTGCGACGGTGCTACGAACGTTAAAGAATGGGTTGCTTCCGGCTCGGGCAAATCCGGCGTACATCAGTGGGACAGCTCGGCAGGCGGCTTGAATATCCGCCAAGGCGAGCTTGAAGATATCACTTACACTGTAGGTCTTCAGGCGGTTTCCGCTCTCCTTGATGAATTCCTCGCCCTCAATACGGTAGATAAAGACAGAGTATACATTGGCGGTATCTCTATGGGCGGCTGCGGTACATGGGAACTTATAGCGCGCAGACCCGATACTTTCGCGGCTGCCGTTCCTGTATGCGGTTCCGGTATCATCAGAACGGCTGCTCTTCTTACGGATATCGATATCTGGGCGTTCCACGGCACAGCCGACACGACCGTTTACACGGCAGGCTCCACAAACATGGTTCAGGCTATTAAGGACGCCGGCGGCACAAAAGCAACCGTTACAACGTTCTCCGGTGTAGGACACAACGTTTGGAACTATGCTTATACTGCTGTGAACGATGACGGACTTACAGCGGCACAGTGGCTCTTGCAGCAAACTAAAGCAGACTAAATAAGTTAAAAATACTCGCAGAAATGCGAGTATTTTTTTGTTAATGACAAGACCGCTTTCCGTATGGTGCGGCAATTTTTGATGCACCGCTTAACCAAGATAAAATCGCGTGTCGATATATTAAAAATATAATAAGAAATTTTCACGCGCTTTATTAAAAATCAGAACTCGAACGACCTACGACGCGGTTCCGATGGTTTTTTACATAGTGAAAACCCATTAGGGAGTCGCAATCGCCCTTACTTTTCTGCCGCCTTTCTTTCAAAAAGAAAAGCGGTAATAAAATAAAAACAAAAAATACTCTCAGAGGTTTTTGTTTCCTCTTCTCTATTGACAAAGAAGTGCAAAAAGTATAAAATAATATTATAAAGGGGATATCCCCTATTTGGTGCTTTGTTGCGGATACGCAATAACTACACCGCAAAATATTTTTTGGAGGACTGATCACAATGAAAAAAATGATCGCGCTTATGCTCGCTCTCATTATGGTAATGCTCATGGTTGCTGCTTGCGGTGGCAATGATGTAGTTGACACGACCGATCCCGCAGCGACGACAGAAGCAACAGATTCTACAACAAAAGCTACCGGCAACACAACGGCAAGCACAAATGACACATCTACAACTTCTACAACGGATACGACCGGTTCTACGTCTACGACGGAAACAACTTCCACGACGACAACAGAACCCACGCCCGAACCCGATCCCGAACCTAAGATCAATTACGACGATTACCTCGTATTGTGGCTTGATTTCGATGAATGGGATATCGACACGGACATCATCACAGATATCACAGGCAACGGTCATGACGCCCAGGGTGACGGCTTCCTCAACATTGCCGACGGTCCCGACGGTTTGGGCGACGCGGTTGAATTCACGGGCGTTGGAGATCTTCTCACTATTAAGAGCGCTGATGACCTCAACTTTGCTACAACAGACGAATTCACTATCCAGTTCTGGTACAAGCCGGACAAAGACCTCTACACAAAGAGCAACTCTTCCTGGCCCTGCGTATTCCAGAAAGGTGAAAAAGGCGACGGTTGGTACGGCGTTTGGGCTCCCAAAACAGGTATTGTTTGGGGCGGCGACGCAGGCAACATCTATGCTTCCACCGGCACAAATACAGCATGGCAGCTTGTAACTATCGTTCAGAAGAACGGTACTGTTACTACATATGTTGACGGCGTTGCGGGTGCTTCCGTAGGCGCGGTTGACTATACGTCCGATTTTGACCTTTGGATCGGCGGTAAATGCAGAGATAAAGGTGCAGACGCTACCCAGCAGTTCTACGGCTGCGTTGACGAATTCAAAATCTGGTCCATCGCTCTCGACTACGAAACGATCACAGGTATTGAAATCGAAAAACCCGACGAAGAAAAAGCTGTTGTAAGCTTTGACTTTGACGAGATCAAAGACGGCAAATTTATAGACAGCGTTTCCGGCCTTGAAGCCGTTATCACAGGCGACATTACAGTTGGCGAAGGTAAAGACGGCAACGCCGCTGTATTCGACGCTGAAGGCGCATACCTCACTATTGCAAATAACGATATCCTCAACTTCACAAGAGCTCAGAACTATACTATCGAGATCGTATTTAAGATGGACGAAGACCTCTTCAATACTGAAGATACAACAGGCTGGCCTTGCTTGTTCCAGAAGGGCGGCAAGGGTACCGGCTGGTACGGCATTTGGTTTAACAAGACGTACATCTATTGGGGCGGTCAGGCGGGTAACTACGCTATCCAATCCTCCGTTGCAAAAGACACGGACGGCAAGGTAACAGACAACGGCTGGCACAAGATACTCATTGTTCAGGACGCAACGACAGGCACTATCGCAACTTACATAGACGGTATGCCCGGCAAGACTGTTGTCGCTCAGGATTACACATCCACTTACGATCTTTGGATCGGCGGTAAAGTAGGTGCAGATGCTATCCAGCGTTTTGTTGGTTCTATCGACCAGTTTACTATCTACAACTACGCTTTCGACGAAGATGCAATAGTTGAAGGCACACTTTACGCGGCTGAAAAAGCGGTTTACGAATATGTTGACAGCGCAACAGGCGAAACACTCAGCCTCCCTTACAGAGTTTACTATCCTTCCGATTACGACGCTAAAGACAGCAAAACATACCCTATTCTTTTCTTCCTTCACGGTAACGGCGAATGTGGCACAGACAACGAACAGCAGATCAAAGTTCTCGGCGGTTCCAACATCCTCCTCGAGAACGTTGCAAATATGGACAACTGCATCATCGTCGCTCCTCAGTGCGTTGACGACAACGGCATAACGAAAGAATGGATTGAAGGCGAACCTTGGTCAAAAGGCATTTACGAACGTGCAGAGCTTCCTGAAACGACAACTCTCGGTCTTCGCGCGGCTTCCGCTCTCCTTGACGAGTTCCTTGCCGGCGGCAAAGTAGACCTTGACAGAGTATACGGAGCAGGTATCTCTATGGGTGGTTACGGTATTTGGGAGCTTATGGCTCGCAGACCCGAAACGTTCGCGGCTTGCGTTCCCGTATGCGGCTCCGGTATCACAGGCTCCGCCGCTGACCTTGTTAACATCGACATTTGGGCTTTCCATGGCGACGCTGACACAACGGTTAATATTTCCGGTACAAAAGCTATGTACGACGCTATTACTGCCGCAGGCGGCACAAAGATGACGTTTACGATCCTCGCAGGCGTAACGCACAATGCGTGGACACCCGCTTACACAACTGTAAACGAAGATGGTCTTACACCCGCACAGTGGCTTTTGAAACAGACGAAAGCTGACTAAATAAGTTAAAAAATACTCGCAGAAATGCGAGTATTTTTTCTATGAACAAGACAGCGAACGGTCTTGAACGATCTTATAAGGCTTTTTTCTTTCAAAAAGAAAAGCGGCAATAAAATAAAAACAAAAAATACTCTTTGAGCATTTTTTTGTTTACTCTACTCTGTTGACAAAAACGTCAGCAGAGTATAAAATATAACTATACCATTGGGTTTATCCCGAATATTTTGCATTATCAAGGAGATTTTAAAAATGGTTGTAGATGTTGATAAAATGCTTAGATTTGCGCATGAATACACGGACGCCGAAACAGGCGAAAAATTCACGCTTCCTTACAGAGTTCATTTCCCCAGTACATATAACGAGGCAGACGACGCAAAATACCCCATGCTTTTCTTCCTCCACGGTCACGGCGAATGTGGCACGGACAACGAGCTTCAGATTCGCGTTTTGCAGAAAGAAAACAGACTTATCGATATGGTCATCGAAAGAGATGACTGCATCATCGTGGCACCCCAGTGCCCCTGCAATGTGAAATACGAATGGGTTCCCGTAAACCATAAATGGGATACAGGTTCCCGCGAACTTACCGAAAAACCCACGATGGGCCTTTCTGCAGCTATGGAAATTTTGCAGAAGTTCCTTGACAGCGGCAAGGTAGACTTGAAGCGAGTTTACGCGGCTGGCATTTCCATGGGCGGATACGGTACGTGGGAGCTTATCACGCGCAAATCCGACGTTTTTGCGGCGGCTATCCCTGTTTGCGGTTCAGGTATCCCTTCCAAAGCTGATAAGCTCGTGAATATGGGTATTTGGGCGTTCCACGGCGAAAGGGACAACACAGTTCCTGCACAGGGCACGAGAGATATGGAAGAGGCTATCAAAGCTGCTGGCGGTACGAAGATGAAAGCGACGTATTTCCCCGGTGTATGGCACGATAGTTGGATCCCTGCATATAAGACGGAAGGTCTTATCGATTGGTTGTTTGCACAGTCTAAATAATATTAAAACACCCGCAGAAAATGCGGGTGTTTTTTATTGACGAAGTCAACTTTTTCTATTTACCCCGCGAGCGCGGGTACGAAATTCGATGCGATAGTGAAGTACACTACAAGAGATATTGCATCTACTATTGTTGTAATGAAAGGGCTTGCCATAACGGCTGGGTCGAGATGTATAGCCTTAGCCGCAAGCGGCAAAAGACAGCCTACAAGCTTCGCAACGCATATCGTTAAAAACATAGTGGCTGCAATAACAAGTGCGATGACAACCCCGTCAGGCTCATTGTAAAGCCCATCTATGAACAAAACTTTCAAGAATGTTACAGGTGTAACGGTAAGAGCGCAAATAAGAGAGACGCGAAATTCCTTCCACAAAATACGCAACACATCGCGTACGCGAACTTCTCCTAGAGAAAGGGCACGTATTATCGTTACAGAAGTTTGCCCGCCGGCGTTGCCGCCTGTATCCATTATCATTGGTATAAATGAGCTGAGTACGATACACGCCGAAAGCGCACTTTCAAATTTTCCTATAATTTTAGAAGTAAATGTTGCGGAAACCATAAGAAACAAGAGCCACGGTATTCTTTGTTTCCATATTTTAAATACGCCGGAACGAATGTAAGATTGCTGATGTTCGTCAGGCAAGATAGCAGCCATCTTTTGGATATCTTCCGTTGCTTCTTCTTCGATGACTTCGATAGCGTCGTCAATTGTTACGATGCCGACGAGCTTTTCCTCTGCATCAACTACGGGAATAGCGAGGTAACCGTATTTTTTAATTTGCCCCGCAACGAATTCTTTGTCATCTGTTGTTTTTACGGATATGATGTTTTCATGCATCATATCGCCTATCTTGGTCGTTTTGTCCGCAACCAAAAGCGATCGCACGGAAACGACGCCCACAAGGCGGCGGCTCTCCGTTACATAGCAAGTATAGATGGTTTCTTTGTCAAGACCCACTCGGCGTATCTTATCGAACGCTTCCTCTACCGTCATATCGGGGCGCAGGGAAACGTATTCAGGGGTCATCATGCTGCCCGCGCTGTCGTCGGGGTAGAGAAGTATTTCGTTGATGAATTTGCGCGTTTCTCTGTCCGCGCTACGTAAAATGCGCGCAACGACGTTTGCGGGCATCTCTCCGATAATGTCAACAGCGTCGTCTACGCTGAGGTCACCTACGACTGCGTGCAATTCCTTATCCGTAAAGCTGTGGATAAGCGTTTCCTGCTCGTCGTGCTCCATGGCGACAAACGCGTCTGCCGCTTGGTCTTTTCCGAGCAAACGGAAAGTGAGAAGCAAGTCTTTCTCCGAAAGACCGTTTAAAGCGTCCGCAACGTCGATAGCGTTCGCCTCTGCGAGCAAGATTTTGAGCTCTTTGAAGCGTTTTTCTTCAATGAGCGTTTTGATTTGTTCATGGAATTCAATGATTTCGTCCATTTTTGTCACCGCGAATAAAAAAAATATTCGCCTCTCCTCTCTTTTGATGTAAGAGGCAGAAACGAATGTGCGCAAAGCGGATTTATTTTATCTTTTTCAGCGAAAAAGACAGAATATAAAAACTACTTCGGGCACACGTACTGCCGTTCCCGTTACCGGAATCCATCTTTTTCACCTCTTGTTTTTATAATTTATTATGCGAATTTTTCTCTGCATATATTTATTTTATACCCATTTTTTTCATTTGTCAATGAAATTTTGCGTGCAATTTTTTGAACCGAAAAGAAAAACACCCTTATGGGTGTTTTGGTTGTTCAAAAAAGTCTACCTTATACGCAAAGCGGACTTTTTTATTTCCAACTCGGTATTTTTGCAAGCTCGTCGTACATGAGAAGGAAGCTCTCGTGACGCTCTTTTGCGATGTCGCCGCGTTTTACCGCATCGATTATCGCGCAATCACCGTCTTTGGTGTGAGTACAGTCGCGCCAGCGGCAATCTTCCTTGAATTTTTCAAATTCGGGGAACGTTCCCGCGAGGTCCTCTTTGTGGAACCCCGCTATCGCGGAAAATTCAAGCACGGAAAAACCGGGTGTGTCTGCAACAAAAACTGTTTCGCCTTGCGCGGCGGCAACGGGAAAAAGCTCTACTGTGCGCGTGGTCTGCTTGCCACGGCTTATCTTTTCCGAAAGCGCACCCGTTTTGAGCGAAAGTTCCGGGAAAAGTGCGTTCATAATGGACGATTTACCTATGCCGGAAGCGCCCGCGAAAGCGTATATCTTGCCGCTACCGCCTTGAATGATGAAATCCTTCACTTTTTCAAGCCCCTCGTTTTTTTCGGAGGAGGTGACGAACACGGGGTATCCCGCTTTTTCATATATTTCGGCGTATTTCGCGGTGAGTTCTTCCGAAAGGTCGCTTTTTGTGATTACGATAACGGCCTCTATTTTTGCCGCCGCCGCAACGCTGAGCAGCTTGTCCACGCAGAGAAGATTTGGCGCGGGGTCTGTGGGTGCGAAAGACACAAAGAGCGTGTCGAGATTTGCAATAGGCGGGCGAATGAGCGAGTTTTTGCGCTCCGCTATTTTGTCTATGGCAAAGGAATCGTTTTCCTTATGCAGAAAGACGCTGTCGCCCGCGAGCGGAGATGTTTTTTCATAGCGGAAAGAACCGCGTGCGCGCGCAGAAACTCTTTCACCATTCGCTTTCTGAACGGTGTAAAGTCCGCCTACGCAGGAGATTATCGTGCCGAAAAGTTCGTTTTTATCTGTCATAAAATAACCTGTTTCAGATATAGCAGAGCGGAAAGATGCGCGTCTGCCGTATTTTGCATGAATGAGGGGATAGAGGGCGCCGTGCTCACGTCAAAGAGCGTTACGAAGAGCAGGAGCACGCAAACCAACGCAATGAGGAGTATCAATATTATGAGAAGGAGCGATGATGAGTTCACGGTATTGTTTCTCGCGCTCTTTCTCTGTGTTTGCTGAGGGTGCGCGGGCTGTCTTTGCGTTGCGGCAACGGGGCGTGCTTGCTGCTGTCTTGCCTGCGGCTGAGATGCGCGCGTAGTGCCTTGTGTGGATGGGCGCTTTTGCGCTTCCTGCATTCTCATGCGGCGCGCGCGTTCTTCTTCTATAAGCACTTGATTGGAAGCGGGCTTGTGCATCTGTGAAAGGGGGATGGTTCTGTTTGATATGTTGGGGTTAGGGTTTTGATAACGGTAGTAATTGCCCTGGCGGCTTTGATTTTGCTGAGTCTGAGCCTGCTGAGGACGCTGAGTCTGAGTCTGCTGAGGACGCTGAGTCTGAGTCTGCTGAGGACGCTGAGTCTGAGCCTGCTGAGGACGCTGAGTCTGAGCCTGCTGAGGGCGCTGAGTCTGAGTCTGCTGAGGACGCTGAGCCTGTGCCGCTTGAGAAGATGGCTTTTGAATACCGCGATCCCCCTCGTTCAGCACAAAATCAAATTCCGAAGTATCGCGGTGCGCGCGCGCTGTACGCTTGAGCACCGTTTCGCTTGTGGGAGTGCGCGGAGCGGGTTTTGGCTGGAGGAATACCGTGTTCTGGTCGAGCTTTAATCTGCGCAGATGGCGGAGCATTTGAGCCGCGCTCTGGTAGCGGTTCTGCGGGTTTTTCTCCATAGCGCAGAGGATTATCTGCTCAAGACCCCTCGGTATGGCGGGGTTGAGCTTGGACGGCGGCACGGGGGAATCGTTGATATGCTTGAAGATAACGGCGATGGGCGTGTCTGCCGTGAAGGGGAGCTTGCCCGTTACCATTTCGTAAAGCATTATACCAAGGGAATAGATATCGCTTCTGGCGTCTATTTTGCGGCTACTCGCCTGCTCGGGGGAGATGTAGTATACCGTGCCTATCGCCTTGTCAACGAGCGTCAGGGACTCGGATTTCGGTATCTTTGCTATGCCGAAGTCCGTAACTCTAATCTTGCCGCCCTGCATTATCATGATGTTCTGCGGCTTTATGTCGCGGTGGATAACTCCCTTTGTGTGCGCGTGGTCGAGCGCAAGGAGTATCTGCTCCGTAAATTCCACGGCTTCGCGCCATTCGAGCGGAAGCTTATAGTTCATGTATTTGCGGAGCGTGATGCCGTTTATGTATTCCATGACGATATATTTGTGAGGCGTGCTGACGGATATATCGAATATTTTTACGATGTTAGGGTGGCTTAAAAGCTCGAGGGATTTGGATTCGTTTATAAAACGCTTTACAGCGCGGGTGTCATCGGAAAATTTATCTTTGAGGAGCTTGACCGCAACTTTTTTGTTGTAGGTCATGTCCGTCGCCTCGTAAACGAAAGCCATGCCGCCTATGCCGACAGTGCGCTCTATTTTATAACGACCGTCAAATACAGCGCCTATATATTTTTCGGAATCATTCATAGCTGCTCACCTTTCGTTTACTAAAATTTGGCGAGCAGGACGGTTATGTTGTCACTGCCGCCGGATTTATTGGCGAATGAAACGAGCGAATCCGCTTTTCTGGAAAGCTCCTGCTCGGGCGTGGGGCGAACCTTTTCTCGGCTTTGGAAAATTAGGTCGAAAAGGATATCGTCGTCAAGGTAGTTCGTAAGTCCGTCGGTGCAGAGAAGTATATATCCGCTGCCCCATTTGCGCAGGTTGATGTTGAAAAAATCGACCTCCGTTTTCGAACCTACGCCGACGGCACGGGTGATAACGTTTTTGCGTGGGTTGTTTTTAGCTTCTTCGGGTGTGATCTGACCTGTTTGTATAAGGAATTGTACGAAGGAATGGTCGCGTGTGATCTGCTTTGCTTCATGGCGCGTAACGAGATAAAGGCGACTGTCGCCTATGTTAACGACGTAAAGCATTCCGCGGGAAACGATTGCGGCAACGAGAGTGGTTCCCATGCCGTGGTATTCATCACAGGACATGGATAACCTATATACGGTTTCGTTCGCCTCCTTAACGGCGGCAACGAGGGTGTTTTTGATGTTATCGGCGCGTATAACGGGGTCTTCGGATTTGCAAGGGCGCGAAGCGACAACGGTGCAGAACCTTTCCACCGCCGTTTTAGAGGCTATTTCGCCCGCTTTGTGACCTCCCATACCGTCGCATACGATGAGCAGAAGCGCGTCGTCGTCCCATATGGGCATTGCTTCGAACGAATCTTGGTTTATTTTGCGCCGCATACCAACGTCGCTTTTTCCGCAGTACAGCAACATATGTTTTGTCCTTTCGTTAATTTTTATGGATAAGATATAGAGTTTTCCGCAGGGATCGGCGTTTCTGCGACGGTTATATCTCCTTTATTCTTGCTTGTCCGCCTTTTTGGCTCGAAGCTGTCCGCAGGAGGCGTTTATATCGGAGCCCAGGTGCCTGCGCACGGTGGCGACAATATGATTTTTTTCAAGCACAGCAACGAATTTTGCAATGCCGTTTTTGTCGCTGGGGGAAAAGCCGCGCTCTTTTACCGCGTTTACGGGAATGAGGTTGACGTGAATGGGCATATTTTTGCAATATTTGCGAAGCACGGCAGAAAGCTCGCGCGCGGCTTCTTCGTTGTCGTTTTTGCCGCTTATAAGAGTATATTCAAAGGAAATTCTTCTGCCCGTTGCGGCGAAATAATCGCTGCAAGCGGTGAGAAGCGCTTCAATATTCCAGCGTTTGTTGACCGGCATAAGAGAGGAGCGCGTTTCATCGTTAGCTGCATGGAGAGAGATAGAGAGCGTTATGGGCATTTCTTCTTTTGCAAGATCGTAAATGCGCGGAACGATGCCGCAGGTGGAAAGAGAAATGTGGCGAAGACCGATGTTAAGCCCTTTTTCTTCGTTTACAAGGCGCAGAAACTTAATAACGTTGTCGTAGTTGTCAAGCGGCTCGCCTATACCCATGAGCACGATGCCGTCGATGCGTTCTCCGATGTCCTTCTGCGTTTGAATGACCTGAGAAAGAAGCTCCGAGGGAAGAAGCTTTCGTGAAATACCATTCAGCGTGGAGGCGCAGAACGCACAGCCCATTGGGCAGCCCGCCTCGGAGGAGATACAGATCGTATTTCCGTAGTGATATTTCATTATAACGCTTTCTATTTTTTCGCCGTCGTACATTTCGTAAAGGTATTTCGCTGTGCCGTCCTTGGAGGTGAGCTTCTGCACCTGCTTTGCGGAGGCGATAAAAGCGTTTTCGTTTAATTTTTCTATAAGCTTTTTGGGAATATTGTTCATTTCCTCAAAAGAGGAAGCGCCGCGCATAAGGAAAGTATATATTTGGTCTGCACGGTAGCGCGGCTCGCCGAGCGAAACTATGTAATCCTGCATTTCCGCGTAGGAAAGGCTTAAAATATCTGTTTTGTTTTCCATAATGTTAATGTTGTGTTGATTTGATTTTATTTGAGGGGAGCTTTTGTGTCGCTTTTCTCAAAAAGCGACTTATATTTTCTTCATCTTTGCTATAAAAAATCCGTTTGTGCGGTGAATGTGGGGGAATAACTCGATCATTCCGTTTGCTTTTATTCCCCCCACCTCAAAAGGAACAAGGAAAAATTCCTTATTTTCCGCGAGGAATGTGTTTACAACGTCTGCGTTTTCCGCGGGATTAAGTGTACAGGTGGAGTAAACGAGCACGCCGCCGCTTTTAAGGTGTTTCGCACTTTCGCGAAGAATATTTGCCTGCACTTTGGGCAAACGCTCGATATCCTCCGGCTTTTTGCGCTTGATATCGGGTTTTTGCGCTATAACGCCCAAGCCGGAGCAGGGAACGTCGCAAAGTATGCGGTCATACAGCACGCCGCGAGCGTCCTCCTTTGCCGCGTTGCGTTCCATCGTTGTGATAATGGAGATGCCGAGGCTTTCGGCTCCGCGCTCGATGAGCGAGAGCTTGTTTTTATGCAGATCACAGGAGTGTATCTCTCCCGAATTATTCATATCTATCGCCATGCCGAAGCTCTTGCCGCCGGGGCAGGCGCAGGCGTCCAGTATTTTTTCGCCATCGCGAGCGCCGAGCGCTTGGACACATATCTGTGAAGCTTCGTTCTGCACGAAAAATTCTCCTTCGAACGCTTCAAGCGCGGAGTACGGCGTGCCGCCCGCGAGCAAAACACCGTTCGGCGCGTTTTTCGTGGGTTTTGCCTTTATTCCTGCCGCCCAAAGCCTTTCCATAAGGCTTTCGCGCGTTGTTTTGAGCGTATTCACTCGCAAAGTGAGCGCAGGAACTTTATTAAATTCGTCAAATATCTTTTCTGCCGTGTCCGCGCCGTAATTTTTGCAGAACATAGCACAGAGCCATTCGGGCATAGAATATTTAACGCTGATGTGCTTTATGGGGTCTTTTTTCTTGTTAGGGAGCAAAAGCTTGTCCTTTTCACGAAGATATGAGCGCAGAATGGCGTTTATAAAGCCTTCGCTGTTTTTTCTTGCCCAAAAACGGCGCGCAAGGCTCACGCTTTCGTTTACTGCGGCTGAATCGGGAACTTTATCCATATAAATTATCTGGTAAAGCCCCATGCGAAGTATAACGCGCACGTTCGTGTCGATATCCTCTCTGTCGGAAAGCAGAGAAATATAATAATCGAGTGTTATGGCGCGTTCTATGACGCCGTAAAAAAGAGCTGTGCAGAAAGCGCGTTCAACGCCTTCAAGGTTGTATTTTTTTATAGTCGCGTCAAGCTCTATGTTGGAGTATGACGCGTTGTTTTCATGGCGTAAAAGCGCCGTATAAGCCGCTTCGCGTGCGTTCATAGTATTCCTCTTAATTTGTCTTAGGTTGTTAGCGTATATCTGCCTTCCCCTTCGGGGTAGCGAAGCGGCGCACGGGTGTTGAATGAAAGCCTAAATGGCTTTCAGATCCCGAGCGTGACCGAGTCGCAACGAGAAGTGTCACGGCTTTTTGCCGTGACGGGAGAGGTTTAAAACTCGAATTTATCGCCCTCGGCGGCGCCGCGTCCGCGAACGAAATCGCCTGCGGACATTTCCTTTTTACCCTCGGGGATAAGGCGGTCAATGGAAAGCACACCGTTTCCCGTTGCAACAAGGAGCTTTCCGGTGCCTTTGGGTGACGTAGCGATGACCACGCCGGGTTCTTTATCTGACTCTTCGTCTGCAACGCTTGCAAGCGTTATCTTTACGCTCTTGCCGTTTATGCGGGAGAAAGCGTAGGGAGCGGGAGCAAGAGCGCGTATCTGGTTTCGGATATCTTTCGCGCTTCTTGCAAAATCAATTTTGCAGTCCTCTTTTTCAATCTTGGCGGCGTAGGAGGAAAGAGAGTCGTCCTGTTTAACTCTTTCGCTCGGTGTGCCGTTTTCCATCTTTTCAAGCTCGGAAAGCATCATTTTCGCGCCGAGCTCGGAGAGCGCGTTTTCCGCCTCTCCCTTGTTTTCGTTTTCAAAGGTGAGCATTTCGCGCGCGAGCATATCGCCCGTGTCAAGACCTTTTTCCATATACATTATCGTGATGCCAAGCTCCGTTTTGCCGTCCATAATAGCTCTTGCTATGGGTGCGGCACCGCGGTATTCGGGCAAATATGAGGCGTGAATGTTGATACAGCCGTATTTGGGGTAGTTCAGCACGTATTCGGGCAAGATCTTTCCGTATGCCGCAACGATAATAACGTCGGGCGCGAGCATTTCAAGCGTTTCTTTGAAATTTTCTTCTTTGAGGTTCTGCGGCTGGTAAACGGGCAAACCAAGCTCAAGAGCTGCCACCTTTACGGGCGGGGGAGTGAGCGCGTGACCGCGGTTTTTGGGCATATCTATTCTTGTTACAACGCCCACAAGACCGTCGCCGTATTTTTCGTGGAGCGCGCGAAGCGCTGTTACGGCGAAATCGGGCGTTCCCATAAAAAGTATCTTCATCAGTCGTCGCTCTCCATATATTCTTCGTATTCTTCATCGGAAAGCATTCTGTCTGCCACATCGGGGTAGAGAGTGCCGTCGAGGTGGTCAAGCTCGTGGCAGAAGCAACGGGCAAGAAGCCCTGTGCCTTCGTAAATTTTTTCTTCTCCGTTTCTGTCGAGCGCCTTTACCTTAACGTAATCGGGGCGCGTAACGATGCCCGTTCTGCCGGGGAGGGAAAGACAGCCTTCGTAGCCTGTCTGGCTTCCGCTTCTTTCTATTATTTCGGGGTTGATGAGCTCAAGCACTTCGCCCTCTACGACCTCGATAACGACTATCTTGCGGAGCACGCCGACCTGAGGGCCTGCAAGACCCACGCCGTTTGCTTTTCTCATCGTTTCAACCATATCGTCAAGAAGCGTGAGTGTTCTTTTTGTTATTTCGTCCACCTTGCGGCATTTTTTGCGCAAAGTTGGGTCGTTATCTTTTAATATTTTAAGTTTTGCCATGAAAATTCTCCTTGTCGCTTTTCGAGAAAAGCGACCGAGAGGCTTTTCTCAAAGAAGTATTTGGTTGTGGTTTTATTTTTGTGCGTTTACCGTCGAGAACTGCCGGTTACTGCAAAACAGCATCGGTTTATATTACCGACGGTGGTAGGGGAGGGGCTTGCTCCTCTCGAAAAATAAAAGTGTTGAAAATACACCTT
>JBGVFW010000344.1:0-3344 GCA_045121315.1 Eubacteriales bacterium | reverse complement strand
AGAGATACAAAAATATGATTTCGAAATTTGATTTTTATTATGACGATAATAAGATATCCTACTTTTCACATCACGAAAAAAACGGGAAAAAGATAGACGTAGAGCTTAAAATCATGCTTTTTGCAGATAGGGAAATGTTTTCTCTTTCGTGCGCGATTTCTGGCGATGTCGGAGCGTCTTACACATTTATATATGGTGAGCCGATAATAGAGAGCGAGAAGGCATTTTTAGCACACAAGAGCTTTGCCAATCTTTTTTTGCAAAGCAAATATGCGGCAGACGAAGAAACGCTGATTTTTGAGCGCCGTCGCGAGAATGGCGGTACAGCGCAAAATTACCTTGGGATCAGAGCGTATCCTGATGTGACCGGCGGTGCATTTGATACAAAACGAGATAAAATTTTGCCGCTTATGTACGAAGAAAAAGATATTGCTATACTTTCGAAAAAAATATTTGCCAAAACTTCGGGGGCGATGATAATTCCCGCGCTTGCAATGCGTACTGCTCGCGCCGACAAAAAAGGGAGAAGTTCTTTTGTTTTTGCGTGCGCAGGTTGTGAAGACGACGTGCGTTATCTTCTTGCGGAAAATGAAAAAATCCGCTCTGGAAGGCACATTTCAGAAATTTCAAAACTACAGTACGGTGCCGCTCAAATTTCTCGCCGTACGGCGAAAATCGAAAATTTCATTTTGAGATCATTATATTTTCGTTCAAGAGGACAAACCGACATTCGCGCTCAAGTGCCTAAGGATTTATTTTGGAAGCACGGAATTTCGGGTGAAAATCGCATTGTTCTTGCCGTGATGAAGAGTGCCGACGAAAAAGAAATGCAGTCCCTTGCTGCGATTGTGGGTATTTTCAAGTATATGTGCATACGCGGTGCCAGATTTGATCTTCTTATCGTTTATCCTGAAACAGATCTTTATAATATGACCAATAAGAACAATATCGAAAGTTTTGTAAAAAGGCTTGGCTGCTATAATTTCATTCGTAGAGAAAATGGCATTTTCCCGCTCGGAGAACGAGATTTTTCCGAACTTGACTTTGCGGTAGTGCGCCGTGTAAGCGATGTAGAAATAGACCTATCCATACCTCTTTCGGAAATTTGCATTAAAAATTCCAACAGCTTTGAAATATCGGAAAATACAGAAAAACACCTTTTAAATAAGGTTAAAACGCGCATTGGAGCGGTAGATATTTCCTTGCCCACGGACCTTGTGGCGGAAAATAAGAGCGGATATTTTACAGAAAGCGGTTTTACCGTAAGAAAGCCACATGGCAGTGTGCCTTTTTCGTATATTATGGCGCAAGAAAGCTTTGGGACGGTGGTAACTGAAAATTCTCTCGGATTTTCATATTATGAAAATTCCGCGCTCGGAAAGCTTACTCCTCACAATGCGGACAATATGCATGAGGACCGGGGTGAGAAAATCTTTCTTCGCGTTTACCGCGATGTAACATGTAGGGATTTTGAGGATTTTGACCTTGCGGCGTGTGCAGAAGAAGTGAGATTTGCGAGTGGATCGGCAGAATACAGAGGAAGCGCAGGCGGGGTAAAATACCGCTTGCGCGTAGGGGTTCTTGAAAAATCGCCCATTAAGATCGCTCGTGTTTCCATAATAGAGAATAAGGGAAAAGACACCAAGATAGCGCTTTTGTTCGTTGTAAGACCTTGCCTTTCGGATAGCGTTCAAAGAACGGGAAGATATATTTTTGAAGAACAAGAAGGGGCGATATTCGTTTCAACTGTATTCGAAAATAATCTTTCTCTCGCTCTTATGACGTCGGCAAAGAAGTTCACTCATTATTTTGATGACGCGGCTCTTCTTTCCAATGGAGCGATTTTCTCGGGATATGAAAATATTGCTTGTATTTTTGCAAAACCTCAAGAAGATGAAAAAGAGATAACCTTTTTTATGGGTGCGGTAACTGCGGAATTTTCAAGAAAAGATTTTGTTAAAAAATGCGCTTTGGGAGCGGAAAAACGTGAACTTTATCCTATTTTCGGTAAGCTCAATATCAAGACCAATGAGCCAGTTTTTGACCTTTCGGTTAATTTCCTTTTCCCGTATCAGACGCTTTATTCGCGCTTTATGGCACGCTCTGGATTTTATCAAGTGGGCGGCGCGTTTGGGTTCCGCGACCAATTACAAGATTCACTTTCGTTCATTGACACAGCACCAGAGCTTTGCCGCGCACAAATCAAAAAATGCGCTTCACATCAGTATTTTGAAGGCGACGTAACGCATTGGTGGCACGAATATTTCGGCAAGGAAACGGGACTTCGCTCACGTTATTCGGACGATCTTTTATGGCTTTCTTACGCGCTGACCGAATATGTGGAGAAAACGGGGGATACTTCCTTGCTCGAAGAACGCACGCCGTATATTTCTTCCGCTCCGCTTGACGCGCGAGAAAAGGAGAGATATGAGGAACTGAGATTTGAGGGTGACGGAAGCGTATGGGAACACGCAGTAAAAGCGGCAAAACTCGCCTTGGAACGCGGTTTCGGCGAACATTCACTTTTGAAAATTGGCGGAGGCGACTGGAACGACGGTATGAATGCCGTCGGAAAAGGCGGTAAGGGAGAAAGCGTTTGGCTTACGGAATTTTGCGCGATAATTTACGCAAGGCTCGCGCGTCTTTGTGCCCAAACAGAAAAAAAAGAAGACGAAGCTTTCTTTGCGGAAAACGCCAAGATTTTGTATGAAAACGCGAAATCTGCCTTTGACGGCGGTTGGTATTTGCGCGGTTATTACGATAACGGCGCGCCGCTTGGTAAGAGAGGAAACTCGGAATGTGAGATAGATTCGCTTTCCCAAAGCTTTGCCGTGTTTATGGAAATCGAATTTTCGGGCAAGATAAGAGAAAACGAAAAAGTCGCTCTGGAAGCGGTATTTGAGAAGCTGTACGACAAAAAAACGGGAATTTTCAAGCTCTTGACGCCTCCTTTTGACGCAGGACAACAATCACCCGGATATATAAAAAGATATTTGCCGGGGGTGCGCGAAAACGGTGGTCAATATACTCACGCTGCTGTATGGGCATGCATGGCTCTTCTGCTTGGCGGTAAGGTTGAAGATGGCATAAAAGCTCTCAAAACCATAAATCCCGCGCTCATGAGCCTTAATTCTTCTTATTCAGAGAGATATGCCATTGAGCCTTACGCTCTTTCGGGCGATGTTTATTCGCACGCGGAATGTGCGGGCAGGGGGGGCTGGAGCTTTTATACAGGTGCCGCCGCATGGTATAAAAAAGCAGTTGTAGAGTGCGTTTTCGGATATACGGAACGCCCGAACGGATTCTATATAAGACCGCATATGACGGAAGAATTTGACGCTTCT
>JBGVFW010000343.1:0-5470 GCA_045121315.1 Eubacteriales bacterium | reverse complement strand
TTATATATACCATTCTCCGCGTCCTGTGATGATAGTTGAAAAAGACGGATATTATAAAGTGTATGATTTTGCTAAAACGTTGTAAAAACAATCAAGCGATAATCAGCTATATGAGCTTGACGATTTCGCCGCAAAAATGAAACAACAAAACGAAGATCTGAAACCAATTTATCCTTCGTTGTTTAGAATCCCGTTTGTCAGAATTGCTATCACGGTAATTATAGTTTCCGTTGCTGCAATAACAACTGCAATTGTTATACACATTCGTAAAAAGAAAAATAGAAAAGAAACTCGATTTTAACTCCAAAAGCAGAGGCGAAAGCCTCTGCTTTTTGCTTCCCAATTATACCACATTATATGCCGTATTACCGAAACGTGCAAAAAAGTTCAAAAAATAAGAACAAAGGTTTGCTTTTTGTTTGCGTTTGTGTTACAATAAAATAAATAAATAAAATTCCGACTGCTATGAAAGGAAAAAGATATGCAAGCACTCACTCGCCGCGAAAAAGAGGTATACGATTATATCTGCGCCACGATAGAGCAAAACGGATATTCACCTTCCGTGCGCGATATACGCGATAACCTCGGCATAAAGAGCACCTCTACGGTTCACTCTTATATAAGCCGCCTCGAAGAAAAAGGGTATATACATAAGGAGGATGGCAAGAGCCGCACGCTTACGCTCGGCGATGATTCGCCCGCAAGCAACAAAAACAGGACACGCGTACCGATACTCGGTCAAGTTGCCGCGGGACTTCCCATTCTCGCGGAGCAGAATATAGAAGGGTATATAGACTTTTCGCCCAACGGAAAGCGCCTTTTCGGGGAGCTTTTTGCCTTGCGCGTTAGGGGTGAAAGCATGATAGAAGCGGGAATTATGGACGGCGATTACGTTGTGGTCTGCCGCACTTCTTACGTCGAAAACGGCGATATTGCCGTGGCGCTCATAGAGGACGAGGCAACGGTAAAAACGTTCTACCGCGAAAACGGACATTTCCGTTTGCAGCCCGAAAACAAAACGATGAAACCCATCATAACAAATGAGCTTTTTATACTCGGAAAGGTTATTGCCAACGTTCGTTATTACGATTGACAAGGTGATAAAGTGAAAAACAAAATTTACGCCTCCACAGGCACGTTCATCGGCATGGCGAACGGATATAACCATAATATAATAAAAGAAAAATCGAAAGATATTCACTGCGACGGTTTTGAGCTCATGCTCCTTGCCGCGTGGTACGAGGATTTTGATCGTGTCACGCGGGAGATCGCCGCGTTTGGTCTTAATTTTCCCGTGATACATTTTGAAAAGGGCATAGGAATAATGCTCGCGGAAAACACGCGCGAAGCGGTTGCGACGGCGAAGCGTAATTTTTCCCTCAACATTGAGGCGGCGAAGCGCGTCGGCGCAAAAAAAGCCGTTTTCCACCTTTGGGGCGGCAGAAACTCCGATCTTTTCACGGAATATTCCGTTAAATACGTTCCCGAATTTTACAGGGAGTGTGAGGACGCGGGAATAGAACTGCTTATAGAGAACATTCCTGCGCGCTATCACGGACCTGTATGCAACTGGCTAATGGTGCGCCATGAGTATCCGAACGCGAAGTTTATTTATGATACGCGCTTTGGGGAATTTCACGCGGAGCATGACCGTATTTTCGAACCCGCATTCTGGCGAGACGTAAAACATATACATATCAGCTCTTTCGAAGGTTCCATGAAGCAATGGGGACTTTTGCGCCCGATACTTCACCCCGGTGAGGGCAGAGTGGATTTTGATTCGCTTATTGCGCGTATGCCGCGCTATGATTACAGCGTAACGCTCGAAAGCCCTGTGCTTTCTGTGGACGGTAGCGTGAATGTGGAAAAGCTCAATGCTTCTCTTGATTACCTTTACAGAATATTCTCTGAAAAGGAAGAAGCAGAGAACAAATTGATAACATTCGGTAAACTTTAATTTAGTACCATGGATTTTTTGTAATTTGTATGATAGAATAAATTCGCTTGTTTCTATAAATCAAACTATCCCAAAACGGAGGATAAAATGGAAAATACCAAGAAAAACACCAAAAAAATAGTTATAATAGCTGTTGCCGCGGCTTTGGCGGCGGCGCTTATTATAGTTCCGCTCGTGATGATATTCGCCGCCAGAAATGTGAAACCCATGGAATTCCTGATGAAAGAGGATCTTTCCGAATACGTTACTCTCGGGGATATTGACAGCATAAATTACGACGACATACGAGAATCCCTCTATTCCGGATACGACGTTTTCCGTCTTTCCATAACGGAAACGTATTTCGGCACAGACGTGTATGTTGAAGAGGGCTCTACGATGGATTTCACTCTTTCCGCCGAGCTTGTGACCGAGCTCGATGACGGAACCAAGGAGTACACGGCTATAACTGTACCCGATGAATATGCAAAAGTCGTGGGCTACCGCCCGTATTCCGACGAAGCAAATCTTTTCTTTGACACAGCTATGGCGAATACTGGCAACCTTGACGATTACAGCCAATATTACATGAGCAGAAATACGGCAACGCAGTTTACCGCAACGGTTCCCGAAGACGAAGCATACGGCGAATACGCAGGAAAAACAGTGCGTTTTACTATCACCGTGACGGATTACGTTGCAAGATATATTTACCTTTACGGCGGCGTGGATAATTCTATTACAACTGTTTCGGATTGGTATTGCGAAATTATCACAAAATGTGCAGATAAAAACTCTGGAGTTATCGAAGAGGGAGATATCGTTCTCTATGACTGCACGGACAAATATGAGGACGGTACTGTCGAAGCTTACACAGACCTTTTCCTTGAGGTAACAGGTGATTATGTGAAATATTTCGAAGGCCTTGCTGAGGGAGATACCTTTACGGAATCCTTCAGCACGACGTCCGGCACGATAACAGAATACTTCACCGTAAAAGGCGTTTATAAAGAGGAAGACGCACAAAAAGCTGTGAAAGGCCTCGGCTATGACAGCGTGTTCGAGCTTAAAGAAGAGCTCCGTGTTTGGTGCTATGCCGTTTATAGCGACGGCTTTATGGTCCTTGTTACGGAGGACGCAGAAGTCAAGTCTTATCCCAAGAGCCTTATGAGCGTTTACCGCAAGCTCGAGGACGCTTCGTGGGAAACGGAATTCCGCGAAAGCGCGGCAAGCTTCGCTTCGAGCTTCGGCGATGACACGGCGCTTACAACGTACGGTATCACGGGTTATGAAACGATAGCTGATTACCTCGACGACCTCCTCGAAGAGCACGTTGAAACGCTTGTGCGCGAACTTATAATATCCTTCATGGCTGCAAAAGATTTCGATATACTCGATGATCTTTACGAAAAATATGAAGAATCCATAAACGAATACGTCGTTTCCGGCGGATATGCTTCCCGTGAGGAAGCGCTTGCAACGCTTTACGACAACGGCGACGAAGCGTGCGTTTTCTACCTCAACTTTCTTTCTCCCATACTCGGCACGAAGTATGCGTCTTTGGTAACGGGTGCGCCGTTTGCGGAATTTATCGTGGATAGCTATGCATATTAAAATTACCTATGAAAGCGAATATGAAGATGTTTAAAAATATAAAAACAAATCTCAAAAAATCGGCTGCAATCGCTCTTTGCACGGCTGCGGTCTTTACAGCGGGCTGTGGTGGAACGCCTGTCGAATACGACTTCGTTTCTGCGGATCTTTCTTCTTATGTTTCGATTCCCGACCTTGGCGATTACACTTACGACATGGTATACGCCGAATATGAAAAAGCGATAGAAGAAGCCGAAACTTCCGACAGCTTTATTTTGAAAAGTGGTTATTCGCTTGACTTTTACGTTACGACTTACGTTAAAAACGGCGATAACTTCGAAAAATATCCCGAATATTGCTACGAAAACGTTGGAACCCCTGTTGAAGATTATTTCGTCTTGAAAGATAAAGCCAACGCAGATTTCGATAAATGCCTTATGGCGAGCGTTCTTTCGACAGACGAAGCCGCTTTTCAAGCGCGCACGCTCAAACTGAATAAAAGCTTTTCCTTCACATTTGACGTGAGCGAGAAAAGCGAAAACGCAGATATTGCGGGGAAGACGCTGCGTTTCGTTATAACGCCCGCGTCATACACGGCTCCGCTTTATGCGGACGGCGCGACGTCATCCTATTGCATGGAATATTTCGCCGATGCTTCCTCTAAATCTAAAGTTGAAAAAGGCGACGCCGTGATTCTTTCCGTTGTGGCAACGAGCGGAAACACTTCTGTTTATTATAACTCGGAAGAATTTCTTATCGTCGGCGACAACACGCTTTACCCCGGATTTGACGAATGGCTCATAGGAAAATCTGCGGGTGCGACTTCGTTTTCCACGACATTCTCTTCTGACGCTTTCACTGGCGACAGCGCACTCTACGCCGCAAACGGAAATACCGTTACTTTTAGTGTTAACATTTCGAAGATATGCTCGGCGGACGACGTTATCGCGGCAAACGCGGATTTTGACAGCGTTTGGGATATGAAAGAATATTGCCGCCTGCGCGTTTTTGCGACGGATCATCTTTACACGACGGTTACTGCGGATACAAAAGTGCTCTCATACCCCCAAGCGGCTTATAAGAAGATAAATACCGAGGTAGCAACGTTCGTTGAAGACGGCGTGGATTATTATATGGAATACCTTTCCGGTCTTGTAAGCGACGTTACGGAAGAATACGCGTTTAGATATATGCTTAAAAACGAGCTGGATATCGAAGAATATGTTCCGAAAGAGGAATTTATAGAAAATGTTACAATATCCACGCTCGATTACGTAATCATAAATAACGCTTTGGCAGATCACCTTGGCATAGACTATTCCGTGGATGATTACGAAATGGATATGAAGCTTATGCTCATTTCCGCAGGCGATTACGAATCCGAAATATCGGTGCTTGAATCGATGGCTCTCGGCGGCAGAGATTATTGGTTTGCGTATTGCCTTTCCACAAAAATATCCGATGCGCTCTTTAATGAAATTATGAAATGACAAAGCAGAAAAACTCCCGAAAGGGAGTTTTTGTTTAGCGAAAATTATTTCCTTACAAATTCTGTTTAAATAAAATCAGATAAATTGAAAATATATTATGAATTTTAAATTTTATTGTGGAAAAGATGATTTGAATGTGATATAATTAAAATGATTTTTTGTATCATGCTGAAACGAAAATCACCCAAACGCGAAAATCCCTTGCCTAAAACGGCATTTATAATATAGAAAGGCAATACCAAATGGCAGAAACAACAGAAAAAATAAGATTACTCACGCTTCCTTGCATCGCAATGCGTCAAATCGTGGCTTTCCCCGGGATACCCATGAATCTCGACGTTGCACGTGCTCCTTCCAAGCGTGCTTGCGAGGCGGCTGTCCGTGCGGACAGTTTGCTTTTCCTCGTATGTCAGAAAGACCCCATGGTGCAGAACCCCTCGCAGAGGGACTG
>JBGVFW010000342.1:0-2439 GCA_045121315.1 Eubacteriales bacterium | reverse complement strand
CATGTTTGATGTTTTCTGTTGTTAAGGGTTTACAATGCAAAGACTTTATATAGTTTTCCATCCATTTCCAATCAGGGATATATCCATCATCGGAATATTTTTTGGTTTTATCAATTAAAGGGGTTCCGCTTGAATCTCTTTGGATAGGAAGCTTAACCATATCATTCATATATTTGCTTTCAGTAACTTTTCTTCCATATGCATATTTGAATCGATTTGCAGTAAGAAGTGTTTGCAAGAAAACATATAATTCGACAGAAGCTATGCTTTTATCAAGCAATAAAATTTTCGCAGAATCTCCAACAACGCATCCGTTGATTTGAAATGAAACAAATCCGGCAGATCCGCTTCTCGCAACAGTTAAGCAAGGTTCATCACAAAATGTGTAGCCCATCGTTTCGCAATATTCGTGACTGATTTTCCCGAGAACTCCGTTGTTTTCTTCACCGCTCTGCACAACTGTAAAGTCGCCTTCGTTTTCTTCAATTTCCTCTTTAGTTATTCCTTTACCATTATGTATAGTGAAGATCGCAGACAACTTAAATTCTTCCCATTGGTTTATTTCAAGATTCATAAATTCTGCCATCCTTCATTAAATAAGATAAGTAATCATTGAGGGTTTGCTGAAAATCCTGCTCGGTGAGCTTACTATAATCAGTTTTCATATAAGCCTCGCAAAGCCATTCAGATGTACCATCCACAATCGCTGTTGAAGATTTTCCGTCAAGTGCCTTTTTGTTATTAAACAAGTACAGCCACTCATTCTCAATAACCTTCCATTTGGAATTGTTATTTTCATCGAATTGCTCAATTCTTCCGAGATTCTTTTTCTTTTTGAATCCGTCATCTTTACAATAGCCAAAAAATGTTTCGTTTACGGTGCCATCTGCTTTTTTGTGAGGTTTTCCTAATGTAAACAACATACAGCACGCGCAAGCTGAAGCTCCCGGATAGAAGATTTCATTGGGAAGTGTAAATACTGCTTCAAGTGTGTTATTCTTGAGCATTTCGATTTTTTCGTTTTCTATAATAGCACTTGTACCAATAGCAGCGGATACAGGTAGCAAAACAGCAAGCTTAACAGTTTTTATCGGTTCATTTTTGTTTTCGCGTTCTTTATTCATTTCTGCTATAACATCAGACAAATAATGAATAAAAACTAATCCCTTGGTAGGGTCTTCTTTTCCATCTTTTGCTTTACCCCAATCCTTTTTGTATTTTTCAGGAATACCAATAGGTTTTGCATTATAAGGAGGATTCATCAAAACAATATCGGGATTAGCATTTTTAATAAAGGCTTTGCAATCAAAACAACTTCCAAATTTAATGTTAGAATTGCCATCACCGTGAATAAGCATATTTGTAGTAGACAAGCCATACGCTTTTTCTTCGTTTTCAATACCATAAATATGCTCTTTTTTTACAACATCTTGCAAAGCTTTTGCTTCTTCTTCGGTTTTGCCGCGGCTACAGTCAGCCAATGCTTTTACCATCGCCTGAACCAAAAACGAACCGCTACCACAAGTTATATCAAGGACACGCTTTGTCCTATCTACTTCTGTTAGCCTGCACATAAATTCTGTAATGTGATCGGGAGTAAAAGCTTGGTTTTTATCAGCCTTACCGGTATATTTGTTAAAAGCAATAAAGAAAAGATTTAAAATGTCTTGTCCTTCGGAGCTATTAGTATCAATATATTGATAAATATCCATAAGAATAGTATCTAAAATTTTTATCCAATGGGTAATCGTAAGCTTTTTAACTTTTTGATCATTCAGAACATTCTTTTGGAGCAACTCTATTTTTTTAGCCTTGTTTTCTGAACCGTCAAGCAAACTCTCCAATGTAGACTCAATAGCTGCACGAATTTGTTTTTCATCCATAACAGCCCAATGTGCATCAAGTTTTTTCTTTAGTTCCTCATTGATCTTTTTTACTTCAAATTTTTCAACTAAATTTTTAAGATATAACAATGTTGTTCCAACAAACTGGCTACGCAACCTCTCGTCAATATCCATTTTGTGGAGCAATTCATTAAGATCATAGGTGTTCTTTAGAACCTTTTCTCGATCATTTTGTTTGCTCATATCGAATATTTTTTCATAGTGTTCCATCGTATCAAGAACACTTTCATCAGAGAGAACAAACTTATCATCAACAAATGATTTCCATACTTTTATTTCATCATTGTTGGTATTAGCAAGCATACATATGATTTTCTTATTCTTGTGTAAAGCCCGTTCTTCTTCTACATATTCAGCGAGCTGTGCCTCATCAGTGCTCTTAAATGATTGCTTTGTTTCAACAAGAACAACGATATCACCTTTTTCAAAACGGATATCCAATTTAAAATGGGTAATCGGACGACCTACAGCCTTTTCAAGCGCCGACTTTGATCCTGCTTCTTGAACATAACTATATTCGCCACCTTCAATATTG
>JBGVFW010000341.1:0-2363 GCA_045121315.1 Eubacteriales bacterium | reverse complement strand
ATTAACAGAATACCATAAAAAATGCGATATGTCAAGGGCTTGTTCGCATTTTTTTGCATTTATTTGATATGTTCGTGAGCAAAACCGTCAATTTTCAAAAGAAAATGAGAAATTTTTATTAAAATTTGCATTTATGGCGATATCCATCGTCTTATCCGTGAGGTTATATACGATAGACCAGCGGGTGTTGCTGTTAGATGCAGCTTTAAGCGCGGAGAAAGCGTTTTCCACCGTCATGTTGAAATTGCTTGCTTTTGCTGAGTTTATGATAGCGTTCATACGGTTTATTGAGTCGGCGGAGTTTGCGTCTTTGTAGAACGCGATGCCTTCGTCGGTGACGTATGTATTTGCGCAGACTTGAATATCGTCGGTCTTGTATTCGACGATAATTTCGTTATCCACGAATTCGATAACGGCGCTTTTGCCGCTCGCCTCGCCTACCATATAATGATATGCGTAGCCGTCTGTGTTGAGGTTGCAGTTTTTGAATATTTCGATGGCTTCGTCAACGTTTTTAGCGTTGTCAAGCACGTTGCGTATTATCGTCGTGGAGGTCATATCGACGTTCGCACCGCTTTCGTGTATTTCGGAAAAGTCGAGCTGAAGCACGCATATCGCAAGACCTGCGGAATTTATGCCGTCAAGCGGAATGTATGGCGTGAGCAAAAGAGGGGAGGTGTCATCTATCGGATTTTTTGGAATTGTTATGCCGATAAATTTGAGATTGACTGTGGAGTAAGACTCGTATCCGTTTTCGGGTTTCGTGTGTACGATGAGATAAGATTCGCTGTGATTGCTGTCCATATCGAAATTTCTTCCGAATATTGTATCTCCGTCGCTGCTCTGTGTGCAGAAAGAAGAACAACCGTAGCCGAGCGCGGAAAGGTCGAGCTTGATATTTGGGAACGATTTGTATGCGTACTGAACGAGTTCAGATGTGCTCGCCGCGCCGCCTTGCGAGATAAATTCATCGAATTTATAATCCTCGGTGTAGTCGATGTAATAAAGACCGCGTATCGTGGAGTTTTCGAGCGTTCGAAAAGCAGGGGAGGGCTCTTGCACCGCGGAAGTCGTTTGCGTGGTTTGAAGCGAGGAAGGCGCGCTTGTGCTTTCGGTTGAAACGGGGGTGTTAGCCATAGTATCCTCCAAATCGTCTGGAGAGGTTAGATCTGTTTTTCCGCTCCCGCAAGATGGGAGTAGGAGTATTGAGAGAAAAAGAAAAATAGGTAAAAGTTTTTTTATCATTGTTGCATTTCCTGTAAAAATAATATTATGTAAGTATTATATAATAGATTTAGTCAAATTACAAGATTTGCATTGAAAATATATTTATTCAAGGAAAAGAAAAAAACTCCCGCGGGGGGGAGTTTTTTGACGACTTTTTCGGTTTTGGGTAAAGTCCTTTTTTATGCTTCTCTTTCAAGAAAAAGCAGGTCACGGCTGATTCCATATCTTATCTCTTTGAAGAAGTTCCCAGTGAGCTTTGAGAATGGTGATCTTCTTACCGTTTTTGTCTGCGGACTTTATCTTGTAGATGTAACCGTCTGCGAGCATCTGGTCGAGGGCGTTGGATATTGACTTTTTGGAAACGCCGCCTTTTGACGCGACTTTTTCTATGACTTGCTTCGGTGAGGCTCTTTCTCCCGATTCACGGTGAACCATAAGGTAACTCATGTGATTTGCTATCATTTTATAATATTCTTTGTACGCTGCGGTGTCCGAGGGAATTTCTCTGTACCATGAAGCGCAATCTTTAAGCTGAAAGCTTAATGCGTTTGTCACGCCGTAGATACCGACTTTTTTGCGGCAAACATTGATTATGAAGCGCACAACGGAACTGAAATGCCCGTCTCCAGTGAAAATAATGAATGTGTCGGTCTTTTTGCTGGTCATTGCTTTTTGATAAATGTAATCGAGCATTATGAAATCCGTAAAATCTTTTTTGTAATACTCGCTTTTGTTTTGCGTGTCAATGATAAGGCTTGTGACGTTGCGAATTTTGTCAAGCTCACCGCGCAATCCGTAATTTGAAAAGTCACCGAAGAACGCTATTTCCTCAACGTCGTATTCGCGGCGTAGCTCTTCGCACCAGCCTTTTATATCGGGCTTTATGGAAAACTGCCTTTCAAGGGAAATGTACCAATGCTCAAAATCCACCACGGCTATTGCGCGGGGAAGCTTTTCTTTGTTTTTTCCGAACAACTCTTTTTCACCTCCTCGTTTTAATATTCTTATATATTAAATTTACCATAAAAAAGGGTAATAAGTCAACGAAAAAACGCGAATACAGATAAAAATATAAAAAGATTGCGGATTTTACTGTACAAATCGAATTTTATGTGATATAATATACTTGTACTAAA
>JBGVFW010000340.1:0-1709 GCA_045121315.1 Eubacteriales bacterium | reverse complement strand
CACGAGCATTTTCTATTGTGCTATCAAGCGCCGGCTTCTTTTCAACGTTGATCTCGTTCTCACGGAAAAGCTCAAGCTCGCCCATCTCGATTAAATAGTCCGATATCTGTTCGGCATCTTTTATAGCAGCAAACAAGATATTAGGATCCTTTTTAAGAGCAGAAGCCCAACTCTGAATATAGGCTTTGTGATTAGACAAATGTTCAGAGCTCATATCCATATCAATATACTGGCTCATAAATGCGCTGCTGATTTCAGCTCTTAATTCCTCGGCCGCATATTTTTCAGAACCAAACTTATTCTGAATATCACGGTCTAAACGGCTTTCGTGACCCGTAGCATGGGATAACTCGTGAAGAAGTGTGGAGTTGAATTCGTGTTGACTGTTGAACTGTCCTCGCGGAGGCATTGTAACAGTATCCAACACAGGAGAATAATACGCTTGATCACCAAATTCTCTGTAACCGACTTGCATATTATTTTTGATATTTTCAACGAAATGATCCATTTCAATATCATTTAATTTTTGAGTATTTTGCTTTTCAAGCGCAGGAATACCGTCTATCTGTTGCGCGTTAAAAACGGTATAGGTTCTGCAAACGAT
Organism: Eubacteriales bacterium; assembly: GCA_045121315.1. GTDB lineage: Bacteria > Bacillota > Clostridia > Oscillospirales > CAG-272 > UMGS731. The sequence goes on along the minus strand of JBGVFW010000340.1, from coordinate 1,105 downwards.
TGAAAAATCTTTTTCATCTCGGTTGTTCTCCCGAACCTCTTTCTGATATTCCCAAAAAGAAATATTCTTTTTGTTCTTTTTATCGTATACGCTCCAGTACTCGACCGGTACACCCTTCTCCCCTTTTTTCACTTGCCACCCTTTATCGGATGCTTGCTTATATGTGCACCAACGTGGATCGTCGTATCCTTTCATTGAAGATACAAGCATTAAAAGGAAGACGTTACATCCGCGATACGTCGTATTGCTCACAGCATTACGCATCCTATCCATACCCGTAATATTCCAACCGCGATGCCAAGGAAGGGTGTCTTCATTCAGGCACCCGAGAAAAGCGTCAATCAACTGTTGACGTGCTTTATTAAGCTTTGATTGTTTATTCGTCATACTCGATCACTTCCTCCGGCTCTTCGTTCGGGAGCTCTTCCGGCGAGGTAAAAATAATACCCATCTTTTTTGAAATAAGCTCTATCTTTGTTTTATCCAATTCATTCACACCCTTTCATATGTATTTTTATTTGTTTGTCAATATGTAAACAAATTTACTTATCTACATATTGATTTGTTTCTTCGAAAACGTATATGTAAAACGCAGATTTAATTTTTAGATATCTCAGCCTTCCTTATGCTTGCGATATATCATCCCACACACAAAAAACGCTAAAATAAGTATTACGGAAACAACAAGAGACTTTAGAACGCCGCCATCCTTTTTGTTGGAATCATTGTTTGGGGCTTCATCCGTCGCAGAAACCGAATTATCGGTAGTTGTTGTATCAGACACATCATCTTTTACTACGGAGCCCGACAAAGTGCCGTCTTCTTTCGGAACTTCTTCATCCGCATTTGTATATCCTTCAACAATAAAAGATAACGACTGAGCATAAGCAGATTCTTTCACTATCAATGTATTTGTTTCGGGAGTTACAAGATAAACAGTTCCATCTGCACTTTCGTTGTCGGATGGTGAAACTGTCGCTGATATAGAATACTCACCGTAAGGAATAAAAGGATGAGCTTCATAAGCAGCATCAGGCCCTAAATAATACGAATAGATAAAACCTGTATCTTTTGAAGTTATTGTTACAACAACGATTTGATCAAA
>JBGVFW010000339.1:0-6004 GCA_045121315.1 Eubacteriales bacterium | reverse complement strand
GCAACTGCAAATGGGAACGCCCTTTGTGCGAAGCTCATTGACCATACGGCGGATTTCCGTACCCTTACAATGAAAGAGCCTTTCAAGCTCCTTGCTGAAAGCTGCGTTGGCTTTGCCTTTGTGCTCGGTCTGCATATACTTTTCAAAGTTCTGCATAGCGTTTCTCCTTATGAACCTTATTTCCTATATTGAATAGGATGTAGGAGCTTGCCTATATTTCAAGGCAAGCTCGGTTCAAGCGTCTATTTGTCCTCGACACCCCGACGCACCGATAAACGGTATGGGAAGTCATCAAACGACCGATTGCTAATCAGTTCCATAGGGTTCTTACCTCTGCCGGGTACTCCGCCAGCCGCGCATTTCTGCTACGGAAGTATCATTGTCACTCGCGCCTGTCATCGCCACGTCGGATGCAATCCGACTCTACTTTGTATAAGTGTTCTCGCTCGCTCCCTCGCGGGAGGTCTTGGCGCACCTACAAATGCGGCTTAGCGGTTCATCACCGCATAGCGCAGATAATGTATTTGATGAATGTCTATTCAATTTTTCAAGGATCAGTGAAGGTGTTTTTTATGTCCCTTCACCTAATAGCCTTGAAAAACGCATTTTGGCAGGGTGTTTTTCAAAAATTTTTTCTAATTTTTTTCACAGCAGCGTTAAACTGCTCAACGACAGTAGTTTTACTAATGCCAAATCGTCTGCCTATTTCACGGAAAGACAATCCCTCGACCGCATTAAGCCAAAGTATCAAATACTGTTTCTCGGTAAGGTGTTCCATAGCCGCATACAAACGCTCATTGTCCGCTTTTTGCAGAAGTTCCTTTGCAATATCCACGCTTTCATCAGCTATATCAAAACCATTATCCATAGAAGCATCTAAGGATTGAATGTAACGGGTTTCCTTGCGCTCGGTGCAGCTTGTCCGATACTCAAACATAACTGCATCGTGGTATATCTCTTGGGGTTGGGTAACAAGCCAATCCGCATATATATCGTCCACCTCAACGGTGATAATTTTTCTTTCGCCTTTTTTCGTGGTTATCTCTGTCGATAACTTTTTCATTGTGTTTTCCTCCATATCGTGATTTTGAAATTGGTGTAAGTTTCAAAATCCGACAAGGTGGAGCACGAATAGAGTAAATACGATATTTTTCGCCAAGGCAAACAAAAAGGCACTTATTGCTTGATACGCTTTGGTTTGCGTACCATTCAACAAGTGCCTTTCTATCGTTATTCAGTTTTTTATTATGTAGAGTAGCGATTAAGCCATAAATTCATAATCACTACTCATAACGAGTAGTGATGCGCAGTTACCCCAACGCATAATAAAATACCTCCTTGATTTTAGAATTGGCGCGGCTCGTCCAAGGTGGTATTCTGGAAGATGACCGCGTAGATGTTTTTCATCTCTTTTCTCTTTGAATATTTTGACTCTCATTCTCATATCGTAGAATGGGAGAGTACGGCTTCTATGGTGCAAAAAAGCGACGAGCCTTAATAAGCCCGTCGCGCTTATTTGTTGCTAAAGGAGTTAGTCGGCTATTCCTCGGAACAGCTTTCACAAGTTCCGTTTAGAACGATTTGTATATGTTTTATTTTTGCACCGCCCGACAAATTGCAAGCCGCCTTTGCAGCATTGATGTCGGCATCCATAATGTCAATGACTCGTCCACACCTCTCACAAACAAGGTGAACGTGATCCTCACAGTTCGCATCGTATCTTTCGTGGTTATCCACGGTCGTTACTCTGATAACCCTTCCGATTTCTTCTAACTGTTTGAGATTTCGATACACCGTACCAAGCGAGAGGTTCGGCAGGTCGCCTTTCAGATCATTGAAAATCATTTCTGCGGAAGGATGCTCCTTCGTACCACAGAGATATTGATATATACTATTGCGGGTAGCAGAGTTCCGCATTTTCGTATTTGCTTTCAGCATTATTTTCCTCCGTAGGAATATTTTTCTATATTATAGCATATATTTATCTCCTTGTCAATAATGGTTCTCATTATCGTTAAGAAAACTTATTGACATATTACGACAAATAAAAATCCCTCGCTCCTTTTGGAACGAGGGCTGATGTTTTAGTTTGAATTGACTTTTGCGCAAATTTGTTGCTTCTGCTCGGCGGTAAGCTCCCAATCCACACGGATTTCAAGCACGAACTCGTCATAGCAGACCAAAAATGCGTTCTCGGTCTTTCCGTCTTTGGAAAGCTGCCAAGCCTTGTTTGCTCCCCAAGCGGTTGCATCCACTTCAACGTACTCATACTCGGAATTGTATCCGCGACGCTCGTAACCGTTATAGAGCCGATCAACAACGAAGTCATATAGGAATGGCATTTTAACTTCCGTGATAGTGAACTGCATTGAAGGTGTGTCTGCATAGGTTCTCGGATGTTGAGAGGAACGATACTGACCGAGCATAATTGAATCGTCTTTATCACGTGTTTTGAGATAATCGCTATCGTCAATGCCGCAGAGTTCTCCAACCGTGAACGGAAGCTCCTTCAGATCATTTTCAAATGCACCGTTTTTGATGCCCAAAATAGTCACGGCGGTTAGCGCACCTACAAGCACAAAGGCAAGTGTAAAGCTCGCCGCAAAGGTCAATGTCTTGTTTGTGCCTGCCTTCACCTTTTTCTTTTTGAGGAACGATTTAACACCGTTGACCAATGGGAAACCGGCAAGGAATATCAACACGTATGCGGTCATATAGAACTGCAAGCCCGTATTGGCAAGAGTTATCAGATACAGAACGAGAGATACAAGCATAAACACAACGACAGCAAAGCCGAGCTTTCTGTGTCCGCGCGTTTCAAGGAACACGCCTTGTTCTGCCAATGCTTTTGCTTTTTTGCGCCATACGAAATAGGTGATAATCTCGGTCAAAGAATAGGCAAATGCTATAACGCACCAAATACCCGTAAAGAGCTTAGTTGAACTTGCGAGCAAATATACGGGATCGCTAATCAACGTATCCACAAAGCTCGCGCCAAGCAATAAGCCGAAAAACATCATTAGGAAATAGCTTACAAGCACGGTTTTCTTCACGGAACGGTGGATATTCTCGACTTCAAGCACGGGATCAGTTTCAATCGGTACGGGATTTTCATTTTCGTTATAAAATACTTGCATCTGCATTGTCGATGCTGCAAGTTTCCATCCCGAATGCTCACAAAACTCGTTGAACGCCTGCTGTTCTTCGGTAGGCTCGGGTTCAAAGTCGGTTATGGTGGCATAGTAAGATACTGAGAAGTGTATTTTCTTCGGCTCTATGCGGCGGTAATTCCAACGAAAAGCGGACATCTTTTCAAGAAGCCAACCTTCCGAAGCCATCTGTTCAAGATGCTTTTCAATTCCTGTCTTGTCGTAAAAGGTGAAAAACTCAACTTTCTTTTTAATATCTTTCATTGGGTGTCCTCCTTTCCCATAAGGCGCTGATAGTCTGAAACAAGACTATTCAAGCGTTTGTACTCGTTATCAAGTAGCTCTCGTCCTTTGTCGGTGAGGATATAACATCTGCGCCTGCCTTCCGCTTTGGTTTCCTTTATCATATCTGCATCAAGGAATTGTTCAAGAAGATTATACAGCGTTCCCGAACCGACCTTCACTCTGCCGTCTGTCATCTGAGGTACTTTATCCATAATGTCCATTCCGTAACACTCGGAGGAAAGACAAAGAAGGATATAGTACATCTGCTCTGTCAAGGTCTGAAATTTTGCTCTTGGCATAGTATTATCACCTCCATTGTCGAATATCGACATTCTGTATTTATATTATAATATCGAATATCGACAATGTCAAGAGGTTTTCTGAAAAATTCACAGATAGGCAATACTATTTTCTTATGTATCTGCTTTGATTGTCTTTGTTTTTTGTTTTTGAATTTTATGTTATTCAAAAGTTTTTTATCGTAATACGATGAATTACTATTGACAAATGATAAGGTTGGTGCTATAATACTAATATCAAACAAAAAAACAGTTAAATGGAGGTACAAATGAATGAATGAAAAAATACTAAGTGCATTAACAAGGACGGCAATTATCATAATCGGAATATGCGGACTGTTAACTTGCTTGCTTTGGGTTCCTATGAGCATTGGAAAAGGCTCACTTGAAGAACTTTCGTGGACAATGTTTAATACTTCCGAGTTTTGGATTCAATATGTATTCCATTGGATAGTATCGCTACCTTGTTTTTGGTTGTTGGTTATTGCTTGGCAAATAACCTTAGATATGGATAAGGGCAGATTATTTTTAACCAAAAATGCGCTTCGTGTAAATCGTGCAACGATAATTTTAATTGCAGATATTATTGCTTTCGTGATTGGTAATATCGTTTTTGCATTGTTAGGATGGAGTTCGTGGTTTGTTTTGCATATTTTTGTTGCCATAACAGGATTGATTCTTTCGATTTTTATGTATATCCTTTCAAAATATTTGATGCGTGCAGCTATATTACAAGAGGAGAGTGATCTGACGGTATGATTGTAATACGAATAGATGTAATGCTCGCAAAACGAAAAATGAGTGTAACCGAACTGACAGAACGTGTTGGTTTAACAATGGCTAATGTTTCTTTGCTAAAAAACGGTAAAGTAAAAGCAATTAAGCTCTCAACGTTAGAGAAAATATGTGAAGTATTAGATTGCCAACCCGGTGATATTTTAGAGTATGTAAAGGAGGATTAAAGATGAAAAAAATTATTAGTATTGTTATGGTGATAGGTTGTTTATCATTACTACTGTGCGGTTGCGATTTGTTCAGCGGTGAAAAAAGTTTGAAAGAAGTAGCGGCAGAACACTTAAATTTATCCTTGGATGATGCCACTGTTTTGGAAGAATGGGATAATCACGGAGGCTTCCACGGCGACGGCGAAACCTTTGTTAAACTGTCTTGTGCAGATGGGTTTGAGGAAAATTTCAATTCTGAATGGAAGGCATTACCTTTAGAAGGCGAAGCATATCAATACTTCTATGAATGGGGTGGCGTTTTCGAGCATCCCGAAACCGATGAGAAAGTTATCCCCGAAATCGAAAATGGATATTGGTTTTTCAAAAACACAGGTGCTATGAATTGGGAATTTGCTTTATTCGATTGTGAGGAAAACATACTCTACTTTTATGTGTTTGATGCATAAAAAGTAAAAGTGAATACAAAAAACGCCCTCGCTCCATTTCGGAACGAGGGCTTGACTTACGATTATCATACAAGCGCCACAATAATCAGTATAATACCAATTACAATGTACAGAGAACTCAAAATTCTATAGCCAAACATTTGAGCGTAATCAAGCATTGTGAGGAGATCGTCGTGTTTTTTTGCTTTTGAAATTGCCCTTTTTGCTATCTTGTCTTTTTGTTCTGCTTGAATTTTGCCGCAAATCTGTTTTTGTAGATGTATCGTATTGAATGGCTTTCTTATTCTGAATGGTTTCGGAATTCGAACGAACGGTACTTTGGGTAGTTCTGGCACCTTTTTTGTTATGTTCACTAACTAATTGCCCACATGCTGCCTTTATTTTCCCACCCCTTGATTCACGAAGTTTAACCTCCAGGCCTTCGCGTTCCAACAAATTTTTGAATGCAACTAATTGCTGCTTGTTGGGGCTTTTCATATCAAAGCACTTGGTATTATTGTATTGCAACAAGTTAATCAAAACATTCTTTCCGCGGAACCAACGACTTAATTGACGCACATCTGAAATGCTGTCATTCACTCCTGGCAATAACAGATATGCTATCGTAATTTTCCTATTATGACGTTCAGAGTAAGACAACACTGCTTCTACCACCTCTTCTATTTTGTTTCCGCTCATATGTGGTATAACTTTGTTTCTTGTTGTTTGATTAGTTGCGTGAAGTGAAAGCGTTAATTGAATTTTTAGGTGTTCTTCTCTCAACTTTTTTAATTGTGTCAAAGGGCCTACAGTTGAAACTGTAATTCCGTCTGTGGGGAAGTTGTATCCGTTTCGATCACGCAAAATATGAATGGATTTTA
>JBGVFW010000338.1:0-5533 GCA_045121315.1 Eubacteriales bacterium | reverse complement strand
ATTGTTTATCTGCGAATTTACCGTTCTCGCATATACAAGGCCCGCCGTTTTCATAGCCGCAACGGTATCGTCGGTAAACGTGCCGAAAGGATAGGCAAATCCGCGGATTATCTGCCCCCATGCGGGCTCGATTATTTCTCTGTCCTTTATCATCTCGTCATATTGGTCCTTCATACCCATTTTGTCGAGGTGCTGGTGATAATACGTATGGGAAGCTATCTCATGCCCCGCATATATCTCTTTAAGATTGCCGAGATTAACGGGGCGGTTCGGGTCGTTCAACGGCTTTGACATAAGGTTGAACGTGCATTTAATGCCGTATTTGTTGAAAAGCTCTGCAAGACGTATATCCTGCGCTCCGCCATCGTCATAACTGAATGTGCAGGCGTATCTTTTTCCGCCGGGAAATCTGTCAAACAATACCATAATAAAAATCTCCTTTGCTAAAAAATAATATATTACAAACATATTCTACCACAAACGCGAGGATTTGCAATAAAAATCTCACAAATTGCTTTACAAAACGGAAATTTTATATTATTATTAAAGAGTACAAAATCATATTTCGGAGGTTAAGAACTATGAAAATTTTGCTCACAGGCGGCGCGGGATACATCGGTTCCCACACAGCCATCGAACTTATGAACGCAGGCTACGAAATCGTTATCTGCGACGACTTTTCCAACAGCAAGCCCGAATCCATTAAGAGAATCAAAGCCATTTCCGGCAAAGAGTTCCCTTTCTATGAGATCGACGTTGCAAACAAACCGGCACTTGAAGAAGTTTTCGAAAAAGAAAACATCGGCACGGTTATCCACTTCGCAGGCTACAAAGCCGTTGGCGAATCCGTGGCTAAGCCCGTTGCTTATTACAGAAACAACCTCGACACAACGCTCACGCTCCTTGAAACAATGCAGAAATACGGCGTTAAAAACCTTATTTTCAGCTCTTCCGCAACGGTTTACGGCGCGCCCGACGAAGTGCCGATCAAAGAAACAGCAGTTGTCGGCAGATGCACAAACCCCTACGGTTGGACAAAATATATGATCGAACGCATCCTTGAAGGCGTTTGCGTTTCCGACAAGACTTTCTCCGCAGTTCTCTTGCGTTATTTCAACCCCGTCGGTGCGCACATTTCCGGTCTTATCGGCGAAGACCCTCAGGGTATCCCGAATAACCTTATGCCCTACATTTCTCAGGTTGCCGTCGGCAAGCTCAAAGAAGTAGGCGTTTTCGGCAACGACTACCCCACAAAAGACGGCACCGGCGTGCGCGACTACATTCACGTTGTTGACCTTGCCAAAGGTCACGTTGCCGCTGTTAAATACATCGAAAAGAACGACGGCCTTGAAGTATTCAACCTCGGCACGAGCGTTGGTTACAGCGTTCTCGACATGATCCATGCTTTCGAAGAAGCGAACGGCATCACAATTCCCTATCGTATCACAGATCGCCGCCCCGGCGACATTGCGGAATGCTTTGCAGATGCTTCCAAAGCGAAAGAAAAGCTCGGCTGGCAGGCAGAGCTCGGCATCGTTGATATGTGCCGCGACACTTGGAGATGGCAGAAGAACAATCCTAACGGTTATTCCGAATAACTCAAAAGGAGTTTTCTCATGAAAAAAATCATCTCGTTGCTATTGACTGCTTGTATATGCGTCTCTGTTGGTTCAATGCTCAATTCCTGTGAGTCTGCTCTCGGCACCGCAGAAACTACCACATCTGCCGAAGCTACCACAGACGTGCAAACTACTGAGGTTGCGCAAACTACCGAGGCTGTGCAAACTACCGAGGCTACGCAAACTACCGAGGCTGTGCAAACTACCGAGGCTACGCAAACTACCGAGGCTGTGCAAACTACCGAGGCTGTGCAAACTACCGAGGCTGTGCAAACTACCACGGTCGAACACACTACCGCGGTCGTTGAAAAACCTCACGAACATACCTACAAAGCAGAATGGTTCCAAGATGAAACTTATCACTGGCATGATTGCGAAGAAAATGATTGTTATTCCATTTCCGATAAAGAAAGTCACTCTTGGAATAACGGTGAGATCACCTCGGAAGCGACGATTGGAGAAGATGGAGAGATCGTCTACACTTGCACCGTCTGCGGACATACAAAGGCAGAAGCAATAAAATATTCTTCCGCTTTGCCTATCACAGAAGATGAATGGGTAAGCGCGCTTGCCGCAGAAAACTTCTATAATGTCACAATGCATTACAACGACGAGGTTTGGGAAACACTCCCCGACGGCACTGTTCGTTGGCTTATGGTAACGCAGGAATATGACGGAGAATGGCTCAGATACCGTTGGTCTATAGACCTTGCGGAAGTTCCCGATTTCGACGGCGATACCGTTGAAGAGGTCATAGAAAACAACAGAAAATATATTTCGCAGAACAATATTTACGATGTACTTTGTTCGCAGGATCTGGCGGAGGAATTTTCTGGGCTTATCGATTCATATTCCAATTTTGAATATGACGAAGCCACAAATTCATATTCCGACGGGAATGTGACGTTGACGTTTTCAAACGGCAAGCTTTCATCGTATTCTTATGACGAGATCATAATGTCATTTGAAAACTACGGCACCACTTCCGTAAGTTAAATTTTCTTTAGTAATAGGCTTCCCATTGAGGAGAAGTCTCAATTCAGAACAATTTCATATGTTATAAAAAATCCCGCTTGCAAGCGGGATTTTTTATACTTATTTTGCATTTTTTCAAATATATGTTTCCATTATTTCCCTAGCTTTGTGGGTATATCCCGCAATGGTTTCATTTCCCTGTGCTTCTTTCATATGTTCTCCGTAATAAACAGCGCGGCGCAAACACTCAACCACCATTTCTACTCTTTTGCTCATATCATTCGGAGAGCCATATACACGATCAAGCCCGTCGTCAAAAAGCATAAGATGCGTACCTTTTGAGCCTCCCTCAATAAAACTAAGGTATTTTTCCGCTGTTTCAAGCGTTTCACGAAAACATTCAATCGCACGCTCGGTTTTGCCAAGGCGCAGGTTTTCTTTTATAAGCCCCGTTGTAAGCGCCATTTTTTGATATATCTGTCTATGTGGCATATAATCGCCGCCCGTTAAAAACGCATTTATCATGCGGAGCATATATTCGTTAAACTCCACCTTTTCGGCAAGCGTTCTTTCTGGCATTTGAGCCATAAATCGAATACAGCGAGATACAAATCTTGCACTTATGGTGAAGCTTTCGCGGCAAAGTTTTTCGGCTTCTTCTCGCTCGCCCGCTTTTTCAAGAATTTCAGCAGCCCAATATCGATTATCACCGAGAAGAAAAGGCATCTGCTCCAAAACCTCGTGCGTTTTTTCTTTTCTGCCCGTAAAAGCGTATATAGAGGCGATATTGTATCTCGCATTATTGACAGTATCTTCATCTTTGCAATGGCGGAAGATACAATTTGCAAATCTTTCACATTCTTTAAGACCACTCTCCGTATCCGATGAAATATTTATCTCTCCCCACTTATACTCAGCTCGATCGAGCAAAAATTGTGCCGCACGCACATCATTCGGGTGAGAAGAAAAATATTCATACATAAGATCAAACGCGCGTTGTGTATCCTCCGCTTTCGGCGGCCAGTTGCAAGAGATTGGCGTACCCTCTATTTCATAACATTTCGCGCGTATCTCCTCGAACTCCGTATTTTCGTCTCCCTTTACAATTCCAAGCAAGATATCCGATGACACGGAAAGCTCGCGAGAAAGCGGCACGATCTGTGATATATCCGGCATACCAGCATCGGTTTCCCACTTCGATATTGCCTGCATACTAACGCCGATCGCTTCCGCAAGTTCAAGCTGGGTAAGTCCTGCTTCTTTTCTATACCTTTTAAGTCTTTGACCAAATGTCATTTGTAATCACCCCTTCTTGTTTTGATGTCTTAATTGTATCATCAAAGAAAAGTAAAATCTACAAACCAAAAAGAAAGCAAAACTCCACGTTCCGTGGAGTTTTGCCATTTTATTAAGAAAATCTGCACCAAATATAACCTTACCATTAGTGAAGTTCTTTGGCACGCCTTTCTTACAAGAAAGGTGTGTTACATAAGCTCGCAGATCATATTACTGAGCTCTGTGGGGTTTTCCACGGGCAAGCCGCTGATAAGGCGAGCCATCGTGTAGAGTATCTTCGCGTAAGAAGCTACCTTTTCCTTTTCGCCCGTGGCAAACAAGCCTTTGAGCGTTGTGGCAACGCTGTGACCGTCGTTTATCTCAAGAACTGTTTCTGCTTTGGGAGCATTTTCGTTGCCGGGCATTTGCGAAAGAACTTTTTCCATTTCCGTGGATATTCCGCCCTCGCTGGAAAGGCAAACGGGGTGGTCTTTGAGCGTATTTGTGAATTTGACAGCCGTTACTGAAGATTCTCCGATGCTGTCTTTCATAAACGCAAGAAGATCTGCTGCGCTTTCGTTTTCCGCTTTGAGCTGTTCTTTTTCCTCGTCTGTGGAGATATCGAGCTTATCGTCGCAAACATTGATAAACTTCTTGCCGTCGTATTCGCCGAGCGTGCGAAGCGCAAATTCGTCTACGTTTTCTGTGAGGTAAAGCACTTCAAAGCCTTTTTCCTTAACAGCTTCTGTCTTCGGGAGCATATCGATAAGGTCGAGGCTATCGCCGCAAGCATAATATATCGTCGTCTGACCTTCTTTCATACGGGAAACATACTCTTTAAGAGTTACATATTTCTTTTCTGCGGAAGACTTGAACATGATAAGGTCCTGCAAAACATCTTTGCGTCTGCCAAAATCGGAGTAGATGCCGTATTTAAGCTGAGAGCCGAATTCTTTGAAGAATTCTTCGTATTTTTCTCTTTCACTTTCAAGCATCTTGAGAAGCTCGTTTTTTATCTTCTTTTCGATAGATTTTGCGATCGCTTTGAGCTGGTGATCGTGCTGGAGCATTTCACGCGAGATATTGAGTGAGAAATCTTCGCTATCTACGAGTCCTTTAACAAAGTTAAAGTAATCGGGGAGCAGATCTGCACATTTTTCCATGATCATAACGCCCGCAGAATAAAGCTGCAAGCCTTTTTCGAAATCCTTGGAATAGTAGTTGTACGGCGCTCTCTTTGGGATAAAGAGAAGCGTTTCATATGAAACCGTTCCCTCTGATTTAGAGCGGATGACCTTTGCGGGTGCTTCATAATCGTAGAATTTTTCCTGATAGAAATTTGCGTATTCTTCCTCCGTTACTTCTCCGGAGGATTTATGCCAAATTGGAACCATGCTGTTGAGCGTTTCAAGTTCTGTGTACGTTTCGTACTTCGGCGCCTCTTTGCTTGCATCTTCTGTATTTTCGTTCTCGTTTTTGATAAGGCGAGTTTTTTCCACATTCATCTTGATGGGATAACGGATGTAATCGGAATATTTCTTGATAAGCTCGCGGATGCGGTATTCATCAAGAAATTCGCTGTATTTTTCTTCTTCCGTGTCGGGTTTAAGGTGAAGAACTATTTCAGAACCGTAATCTGCATAATCGCAAGGTTCGATAGTGTA
>JBGVFW010000337.1:0-2784 GCA_045121315.1 Eubacteriales bacterium | reverse complement strand
ATGCGTCACCGTATTTGCCGTCCATGTGCAAGTCGGAAACAATGTTGAAAAGCACCTGTTCCTCAGGAAGCAAAAGTTTTGCAACCTCTTCTTCGAGCGCAAGATCTTTTAGTCTTTTGTTCTCTAACGGTAAAATTAAATCCATAAAAAACCTCTCTTTTTTCGCCAAGACCGTCAGCTTGAATTATGCTTATATAATAACAAAATTATAACTTTTGTCAACATCAAATTTATCATTTTTTTGCAATTTCCAAGAATTTTTTTCACCTTTGTTGTCAAAAGATACAGAAGCATCGTCCTAAAGAGGGCACTTTTCACCTATATCAGTTTTTTTAAGCTTTCAAAACGTTCCAAAAAATCTCTTTCTGTTTTTTCAAATCCATTAAAACAAAACACAGGTTTTGAGTAAAGTTTAGGAGCAATCCCGCTTATCTTTTCCCCGAAATAGCGGAGCATTTCGTAATAAAGCATCACATCATCAACCTCGCGCATAAGACGATATTCTTCTTCAGTGAGCGCTCCTCCAAGCCATTTCGTGTAAATGACGTTCTGTAATACCGTTTCGATCTCCTTGTACTGTGGCAGCGCGCTTTTTACAGGACGCGTTATGTCGGAAAGATATGCTTCGCTCGCGTCGTGCAAAAGGCACGCAAACTGTACTCGCTCGGAATATCCGCGCGCACGTGCTTCCTCCATGCAGTTGAGAGAATGTATACCCACTGAATAAAATTCGGGAAAATGACCGTTTGCGCGGCACAAAAGCGACAGCGCGTGGGCAATATCAATAATATCGATAAGCTCGATGTCAGGCACGAGCGGATCGAAAGTTTTCTTTGTATACGTTGTAATACTTGTCATGATAAACCCTTCATTTCTTTTTCTTTGGCAAGGGAAGTTCTTAGTACATTTTGCGAAATAATTTCTCCAAAAATGCCCTGTCATCCATATTCTCCATAAGAAGCATCTCTTTTGCGCCTTTATACGGAAGTTCGCGCTTTGCATTTGGCATAGGAGCAGTCGTCGCATTCACCGGTTTCAAAAGTAGTCTGTCGTCATAAATACCGCCGACGATCTTGTCATCGTAATAAATTATATATTCACTCATCATAGCTCTATATGAGATATCAGTCAAATTTGATAACTGTTCCAATACAAAATCAAGATATTCCTTGCTCGATGGCATTATTGTATTCTCCTTTGCAATGTTTTATTTATTATATCATACAAATCTTCTCATTACAATGAAAAACACACGTCCTTTCGAACGTGTGTAGATTTTTCTTTAATCGCCTTTCTCGTCATAGCCAATATCAACTTTTGAGGAAAGTTCTTTGTCCACTTTCTTTAGAGAAAGCGGATTAAATCACATAAAACAAAATACCGAAGAACTGGAGTATGCTTCCCAAAACCACAAAGATGTGGAAAACCGAGTGCATATAACGGTGCTTTTTGCCCAAGCCATAAAGCACTGCGCCTATCGTGTATGCAACGCCGCCTGCAAGGATCCAAGCGAGTCCGGGCAGAGGAACAGCAGCAAGAGTAGGCTTCGCCGCCATAACAACACACCAGCCCATTCCGAGGTAGAAGATCATGGCAAGCTTCGAATATTTCTTCATGTCGATAGCAGTGAACGTAATGCCGAGAGCAGCACAGCCCCAAACCACACCGAAGAGCACCCAGCCCCAAGCCGCGGAATATTCGCGTATCGGACAAAGCGCAACAGGCGTGTACGTTCCCGCAATGAGCAGGAATATCGTGCAATGGTCAATGACCTGCATTACTCTCTTGCCCATGTTAAGGTGCAACCCGTGGTAAATGCTCGAAACCGAATATAGCATTATCATCGTTGAACCGTATATCGCGGAGCTTACCACCGCCCATGGGTCGCCTTTGACAGCAGAAAAAACTACCGTCAGCACAAGCGCTACAATGCCGAACGCTCCACCGACTATGTGTGAAACCATGTTGAAAATTTCTTCGCCCTTAGTATAATCAGGCATAGGTCTATCTTTAAATCTTGTTTTGTTCATAAATGCATCTCGTTTCGAAAATTAGATTATGTAGAGATTATACCACATATTATCCGATTTATCAAGAGGTAATCTAATTTTTATTTAGGAAATTTTCGACAAAAAAGCGCGAGCTTTCGCTCACGCTTTTTATTTAACTTATTAGTCAACAAGTTTAATGATAGCTGTTTCGGCAGCATCGCCACGACGCGGGCCAAGCTTGTAGATAGCAGTGTAACCGCCGTTTCTGTCAGCATATTTGGGCGCGATTTCATCAAAGAGTTTCTTTACAACTTCTTCCTTTGTTATGAAAGCGAGTGCCTGACGGCGAGAAGCAAGTGTGTTCTTCTTGCCGCAAGTGATCATCTTCTCTGCAAGAGATTTAACCTCTTTTGCACGAGTAAGAGTCGTTTCTACCGAACCGTTTTCCAAAAGATATGTTACCATGCCTCTGAGCATAGCACGTCTGTGGGCAGTAGGTCTGCCGAGTTTTCTGGTTCCGGGCATTATTATATTCCTCCTTTACCGAATTTAAAAAGGATTCTATCCGCAAATTTTTAATGTAATATTCTCTGAAGAATTATTCTTCTTCTTTCTTGAGGCCAAGGCCGAGAGAATGAAGCTTCTGAATAACTTCTTCGAGAGACTTTTTGCCGAGGTTTCTGACTTTGATCATATCGTCTTCTGTCTTGCTTGTCAGATCCTCGACGGTATCGATGCCTGCGCGTTTCAAGCAGTTGAAACTACGAACAGACAGATCAAGCTCCTCAATGGT
>JBGVFW010000336.1:0-5714 GCA_045121315.1 Eubacteriales bacterium | reverse complement strand
ACCTCGTTTACAACGGTCAGTGGTACACACCTCTCCGTGAAGCTCTTTCCGCTTTCGTTGACAAAACGCAGGAAAAAGTTACCGGTAAAGTTCGCCTCAAACTCTACAAAGGCAACATCATCAAAGCAGGCGCATGGAGCGAATACTCCCTCTACTCCGAAGAGATCGCTACGTTCGGCGAAAGCGACTATAACCAAAAAGACTCCGAAGGCTTTATTAACCTCTTCGGTCTTCCCATCAAAGTTCAGGCTATGGTTGACAAAAAGAACGCAAACAAATAATCAAAACGAAGCAATATCCGCAGGTTTTCTGCCTGCGGATATTATTTTAATATAGTTATATTACGATATTACATATAAAGAGGAAACTACTATGGATAAAATGTGGGCAGGAAGATTTTCCAAAACGCTCGATAAAACAGCGGACGATTTCAATTCGTCCATAAGTTTTGATAAAAAGATGTACCGCCAGGACATAACGGGGTCTATGGCGCACGCCGCAATGCTCGGTGCAAAGAACATCATCGGCGCTGACGAAGCAGACAAGATCATCGCCGAACTCGAAAAAATACTCACAGATATCGAAAACGGCGCGCTTGAAATAGACGAAAACTGTGAAGACATTCATATGTTTGTTGAAAAAGTCCTCACAGACAGAATAGGCGACCTTGGCAAAAAGCTTCATACTGCGAGAAGCCGTAATGACCAAGTCGCGCTCGACCTTCGTATGTACCTGCGCGACCAAATAGATGAAATAACAGTTCTTCTCAAAAAGCTCGTTGCCGTCCTCGCAGACAAAGCGGAAGAACACAAAGCGACGATCATGCCCGGCTATACGCATTTGCAGCGTGCGCAGCCCATCACATTTGGTCATCACCTTATGGCATACGCAATGATGTTCCTGCGCGATATAGACCGCTTGGCAGACGCTAAAAAGCGCACTAATGTTTCCCCTATCGGTTCCTGCGCCCTCGCCGGCACAACGTACGACACAGACCGCAGATTCGAAGCGGAAAAACTCGGGTTCTCTTCTGTCTGCCTCAACAGCCTTGACGGCGTTTCCGACAGAGATTTCTGCGTGGAGTTTCTCGCTTGCGCGTCCCTTATCATGGTTCACCTTTCCCGCTTCTCCGAAGAGATAATCCTTTGGTCCAGCTGGGAATTCAAATTCATCGAACTCGATGACGCTTTCACAACAGGCTCCAGCATTATGCCGCAAAAGAAAAATCCGGATATGGCGGAGCTTTCTCGCGGAAAATCGGGCAGAGTTTTCGGCGACCTTATGACGATGCTCACAGTCCTCAAAGGATTGCCACTTGCATATAACAAAGATATGCAGGAGGATAAAGAAGCCGTGTTCGACGCTTGCGACACGGTTAAGATGTGCCTTGAAGTGTTCACACCCATGCTTGAAACAGCGAAGGCTTGCGAAGACAACATGAGAAAGGCCGCGTCCGGCGGTTTCATCTGCGCCACAGACCTTGCGGACTACCTTGTTCGCAAAGGCTTGCCCTTCCGCACAGCTTATAAGATAGTCGGCGGGGCTGTCGGCAAATGCATTGCAGAGGGCAAAACGCTTGAAACGCTTTCCTTTGAAGAATATAAAGCACTTTCGGACGTGTTCGAACCCGACCTTTACGAAGCAATAGACCTTTCCGCCTGTGTTGAAAAACGCATCTCTCTCGGCGGAACCAGTCCTGCCTCCGTACAGATGCAGGTAGATTTTGCAAGAAACGAGCTTAAAAAATATTGAGAAATAAAAACATTCTCGGTTTTGAAACACTTTTTTCTTGCCTAAACAAAGTTTTCCTTATGTAAAAACGCCCTTTGGGGCGTTTTTTAGTTGGCGAAGTCAACTCTGTTCTCGATAATTGTTGATAAACTATTAACAGAACTTTAACTTTTTTCCATTTATATTGACAATCTCCAATGTAAATTATATAATCATTGTATAATCATCGTCTGTTATAGTTAGCGCTATTGACTAAATCGCCGATTCTAATGCCGTTGAATATTATATAGAAAGGTAACTAAATGTTTATGAAAAAATTTATAAGTTTATTGCTTTGTTTTTCGGTTATATCTTGTTTTCTTTGTTCTTGCGGTGATACCTCTTGCGATAATCCCGATTGTACTTGCGGAGATACTTCTACGGAACAATGGCAACCGCGCGCCGACGAGCCTTGGAATTTTACGCCCGGATACTACGGCGGTGCTGTTATAGAACCGGAAGATATATATGAATTTGATTATGAGCTTGCTTTAAAGCAAACGGAATTTCATGGAGTTCCCGAATATTTGGAAATCGAGATAATGAACAAAACCGGTGATCCTGCCTCATATAAAATTATGTTTATTGAAAAACATTACTCCGATATATACAATATTGACGACCCTTATAAGTCGGTAGTATTGGGGGCGGCGGGAAACCCTTCCGCTTGGGTTCGAATTCCTTTTATGACCGAAGAAGATTGTTTGGAGGTTGATGGCAATATATCTAGCGGTAAAATCTATTTGCAAGAAAATTTGAAAGCCGCGTATGAATTTACACCGGGAGCATACAGATTGGTCGTTCCTCTTTGTGACGGAACAACACGTTACTTGGAATTTTCTATCTACGAAGAATAATTTTATATATAAAAAGTGTGCTGATGTGTAATCAGCACACTTTTTTTGTGTATAAATTTTATAAATTTCGATTAACTTCACCTTAATTTTTGCACATTCTATTGCAAGGAAATCATTTTTTGTGATATAATGTATTGTAGTAATATTTTTTAAAATAATTCTGCAGGAAATACTGATATGAGTAAAAAACAAATAAAACAAATATACATAATCCTCAGCCAAACGGGAACGTTGCTTTCCACGGTTCTCAAATTCATAACTCATAAAAAATACAACCATGTTTCCATAAGTCTTGACCCCGACCTACATACAATGTATTCTTTCGGCAGGGTAAACCCCGCAAACCCTTTTATTGGCGGTTTCGTGATCGAATCGCTCAACGGCGGCACATTCGCCCGTTTTCCCGGTACGGAAGCGACCGTGCTTTCAATAAACGTAACGCCTTATCAATACGAAAAGATCAAGCGCAAGCTTGAAACGATGTATTGCCGCGCTCCTATATACCATTACAACTACCTCGGTCTGTTCCTCGCCGCTTTTAAAATAAAATACAAAAAGAAGAATTGCTTTTACTGCTCCGAATTTGTCAAGGATATCCTCGTAAACTACAAAGTCGCTCGTGAAAATACGCTCGGCAAAATAACTCACCCGATGTATTTTTTGAACCTCGACAACACCAAGCATATTTATGCGGGAAAATTGCAGGCGTATAAATTTTCTCCGAAGCTCGCTACTGCGAAATAAGACAGATTTTTCTTGACATTATCCCGTTTTAAAGCTATTATATTTATTAAGATAAAATTATAAGGACAATGCAAATGACGGTTATTGATTTAAAAACGGGTAAAGAAACCTCGCTTCCCGCGCACGCGCGCCTTTCCTGCGCGCTGGGAAATTTCGACGGAGTTCATATCGGACACCGAGAGCTTCTCATTAAAGCGGCTAAAAAAGAATACGGCGCGACGGCAAGCGCTGCGTGGACCTTCCGCGTTCACCCCGAGCTTTGCCGCCATGTACCGACGGTAAAAATACTCACTTCCGTGGAGCAAAAGCTGGAGCTTTTCGCACAAGCGGGCGTGGAATACGCCATTCTTGAAGATTTTGAAGACGTGGCGGATATGTCCCCGGAGGATTTTGCAAAAGAACTTCTTATAAAAAAGCTCGGCGTTTGCCACGCTATATGCGGGTTCAACTTCTCCTTTGGCAAAAAAGCCGCAGGAAAACCTGAAATGCTCAAAACCTATTTTGAGGAAAGGAACTGCAGAGTCAGCATCGTCCCCCCTTGCACAGTAGGCGGCGACACGGTAAGTTCCACCCTTATCCGCAAAAAGATAGAAGAAGGCGACGTTGAGTACGCCGAAAAACTCCTCGGTCACCCGTTTTCCATTTTTCTTCCCGTTACAGAAGGCAGAAAGCTCGGAAGAAAGATAGGCATACCGACAATAAATCAGATATTCCCCGAAAATTACGCCGTGCCACGCTTCGGCGTTTACGCCTGCCGTTGCTATGTGGACGGCAAAGTATACAGCGGCATTTCCAACGTGGGTATTCGACCCACTATCATCGAAACAGAAAAACACACGAGCTGTGAAACTCATATACTTGATTACAGCGGCTATCTCTACGGCAAAAAAATTCGCGTTGATTTTTGTAAATTCATCCGCGATGAGGTCAAGTTCCCCGACGTTGAAACACTCGCAAAAGAAATACACCGAAATATTGAAGATATACGCGCTTATTTCGGAAACTGACGCAACGGAGGAAAGCGTATGAAAAGAAATTTTCGCGCGGCGAAAATGATTTTGCTTGCGATGTGTGCGCTTTTGCTCTGCTCCCTATTTTTCAGCACGGCGGCAAGCGCCGCCATGTACGACGAAAGCAAAATAAATTCTCAATACGCCGCGGTCTATAACGTGGAAAACGGTATGTTCCTTTTCCAAAAAGGCGGCGACGAAAAAATATCTTCCTCGAACACAGCAAAGATCATGACGGCGATTCTCGCTTTGGAGCATTATAAGAACTTGGATACGGTAATAACCGTACCGCTAGCGTCTATTCAAAACCTTGAAGGCGCCACGATATTCGGGCTTCTTTCGGGTGAACAGATAACCGCGCGTGATCTTATATCTACAATGCTGATCGGCAACTGCAACGACTGCGCCTCCGTGCTCGCGTGCGATATGTCGGGAACCAACGCGCTTTTCGCCCTCGAAATGAACGATAAAGCCAAAGAACTCGGTCTTGAAAAAACCTTTTTTAAAAACTCAACGGGTATCGGAGCCGCGGACGCATACACCACAGCAAAGGACGCTCTCCTGCTCTGCTCCTACGCCCTCAGCGTAGACGGCTTTTCGGAAATCGTGAACACCACTAAATACACCGTTTCCGCAACTAACAAGCACAGCGAAAAAACGGTATACACGAAAAATTATTTTCTTTCCAAACAAACCTATTCGGATTATTATTGGCAGGAAGCAAGCGGCATTTCTTCAACATATACGGACGAGGGATACACCATAATTTCCTCTTACACGGCGTATTCCATGACGTATATCTGCATATGCACAGGTGTGGGAAAAAGCGATGCGGGCAAGATACTCGCTTACAGCGACGTAAAAAACCTCCTCCGTTGGGCTTCCACGGAATATACAACGCTAAAAGTTCTGGACAGTTCGCAGATATTTGGCGAAATTCCCGTAAAGCTCTCAAAAGAAAAAAATTATGTTTCCGTAGTACCCGAAACCTCGCTTTACGCATATCTGCCGCATGATACGGACGTTTCATCTGAAGTGGAAATAAAATATGAAATAACGGAAAAAGAGCTTTCCGCGCCCGTGGAAATAGGCACGAAGGTCGGAAAAGTTTCTCTATACATGAACGGCGAAGAAATAGCGTCCTGTGCTCTCGTCACAAAATTTTCTGCCGAAAAAAGCGGTATGCTCGCTTTCAAAGCGACGCTTTTCAGTGGAAAAACGTTTGCCGTAATATCCGTTTTTGCGCTTATCGCGGCGTTATACGGAATTATAAGATTTTTAGTCTTTTTGGAAATATCCAAAAAAGGCTCCTCGGAATAGAGGATAAAAATTT
>JBGVFW010000335.1:0-3434 GCA_045121315.1 Eubacteriales bacterium | reverse complement strand
GTTAAGACCCGTCTGACCGCCGATGCCGGGCAAAATGGCGTCAGGGCGTTCAAGGCGAACTATTTTTGCGATATATTCGAGCGTGAGCGGTTCCATGTAAACTTTATCTGCAATGCTTGTATCCGTCATAATAGTCGCGGGGTTGGAGTTGCAGAGGATAACCTCATATCCCTCCTCCTTGAGCGCAAGGCACGCTTGCGTGCCTGCATAGTCAAATTCTGCCGCCTGCCCTATTACAATAGGTCCCGATCCAATGACTAGTATTTTCTTTATATCTGTTCTCTTAGGCATTTCTCTCTTCCTCCATCATGTCAATAAAACGATCAAACAAATATGCGCTGTCCTGCGGACCGGGCGCGCTTTCGGGGTGATACTGCACGCTGAATATCTTATCTTTTCGGCACTCGGCACCCTCTACCGTGGAATCAAGTATGTTTATATGCGTTACCTCAAGGGGAGTTGAAGCAAGGCTTCTTTCGTCCACAGCGTATGAATGGTTTTGCGACGTTATTTCTATTTTGTTAGTCGCAAGATTTTTTACTGGGTGGTTGCCTCCTCTGTGACCGAATTTGAGTTTATAAGTTTTCCCGCCGTACGCAAGAGAGATTATCTGGTGTCCCAAGCAAATGCCAAAAATGGGATATTTGCCGCGTATCTTTTTGACAAGCTCGATAACGGGAACTGCGTCCGTCGGGTCGCCGGGTCCGTTGGAAATAAACACACCGTCAGGGTTCATTTTTTCTATTTCCTCCGCAGTCACGTTCCACGGGAACACAGTTACGTCGCACGCGCGCGCGTTAAGAGAACGGACGATGTTCTGCTTCATGCCGCAGTCCACCGCCGCCACACGGTATTTTGCATTTTCCGCGGGATAGTAAACGCTCCTCTTGCGGCTAACCTTTGCCACAGCGTCGCGCGGGGGCGTGTAAGATGCAATTTTTGCAATTCCCTCTTCCTTGCTCGTGTTCACATCAGTGATAAGCGCAAGACGAGAGCCGAGGTCGCGTATGGAACGAACAAGTTTGCGCGTGTCCACGCCATATATGCCAGGGATATGATATTCTCGCATAACATCGGAAAGCGTTTTCACACTTCTGAAATTTGAGGGTTCGTCGTTGTAATCGCGCACAACAAGACCGCCTATGGTCGGCGTTTCTGTTTCAAAATCGTCTTCGGCAATGCCATAGTTGCCAATTAGCGGATACGCCATGACGACGGTCTGATATGTGTAAGACGGGTCGGAGATTATCTCCTGATAACCGACGGGAGATGTGTTGAACACGATCTCCGTTATGCGTTCGCAGTCGTCCCCGAACGCATAGCCATAATATTCACTGCCGTCCTCCAATATAAGTTTTCTGTTATATTCAAATTCCATACTATGCCTCATTTCTCTTTATTTGTTCTTTTCCGAAAGTTTCTGTTCAAATCTGTCCTTGCCCGTGTTCTGAGGTATGGGCGTGGGATATCCGCCGCCGAAGCAAGCAGAACAATACGTTTGCCCGCCCGTCAAAAGTCCGAGGCTTTCTTTCGGCAAAAATCCCAAGCTGTCCGCTCCAATAAGCTCAGCTATCTCCGCGTTACTGTGATGGCACGCTATAAGATGCTCCTCGGAGTCGATGTCCGTGCCGTAATAGCAGGGGTGCAGAAACGGCGGGGACGATATGCGCATATGTATTTCCGTTGCTCCTGCGTCACGCAAAAGTTTCACTATGTGCTTGCTCGTCGTGCCGCGCACTATGGAGTCGTCTATAAGCACAACTCTTTTGCCCTCAAGTACACTTTTTATCGGTGCGAGCTTTATTTTCACTTGATCCACTCGGTCATTCTGTACGGGAGAGATAAACGTGCGCCCGATGTATTTATTTTTGATAAGTCCGATGCCGTAAGGAATACCTGAAGTCTTTGAAAAGCCGAGTGCGGCATCAAGCCCCGAATCCGGCACACCGATAACAATATCAGCACTTACAGGGTGCGTTTCTGCAAGGATTTCCCCCGCCTTAACGCGTGAATCATGCACGGAAACGCCGTCTATTTCGGAATCCGGGCGTGCAAAATAAATATACTCGAAAATGCAGCCGCGGCGCTCTTTTTCGCCGCAATGCTCCGTGCGTGCATGAACTCCATCCTTGCCAAAAACCAATATTTCTCCCGGCAAAATATCGCGCACGAATTCCGCACCGACCGCACTCAACGCACAGCTTTCCGATGCCACAACATATGCGCCGTCCTGCGTTTTACCGTAGCAAAGCGGACGAAAACCGTAAGGGTCGCGCGCCGCAATAAGCTTCGTCGCGGACATGAGCACCAAAGAATACGCGCCTTCAAGCCGCGTCATAGCGCGGCTGAGCGCTTCCTCTATGCTCGCACAGGCGAGCCGTTCTCTTGTAACGATATACGCTATCGTTTCCGTGTCGCTCGTGGTATGGAAGATAGCGCCCGAAAGCTCAAGCTCATCGCGCAGATTGTACGCATTGCTGAGGTTTCCGTTGTGAACGAGCGCCATTTTGCCCTTCTGATGGTTTACAACGATAGGCTGGCAATTTGTGCGAGTATTTCCGCCCGTCGTGCCGTATCGCACGTGACCCACAGCCATTGTACCTTTTGGAAAGCGTGAAAGCACGTCATGGGTGAACACCTCACTCACAAGACCCAAGTCCTTATAGGACGTGAAAACTCCGTCGTCGCACACGGAAATACCACAGCCCTCCTGTCCTCTATGCTGAAGCGAATAAAGTCCGTAGTAGACCGTGCTCGCCACATCTTCCGCGTGCGGCGTGAAAACGCCGAACACGCCGCATTCTTCGTGAATACTCATTTCTCCTCACCTCTGCCGTGATTTTATTTTTCCATTGCCGCTTTTATAAATCCTAAAAATAGTGGGTGCGCCTTGTTCGGTCTGCTCTTGAATTCGGGATGATACTGCACACCGTGGTAGAACGGATGGTCGGGTATCTCGACAGCTTCCACCAGCGTGCCGTCCGGTGAAAGACCGCAAAGCTCCAGCCCCGCGCGCAAAAAATCCTCGCGGTATTTGTTATTAAACTCGTATCTGTGGCGGTGTCGCTCGCTTATCTCGCGCTTACCGTAAAGTTTTTCCATGCGGCTTCCTTCTTTTATTACACACGGATATGAGCCAAGGCGCAGAGTGCCGCCTTTTGCAACCTCTTCACTCTGCCCTTCCATAAAATCTATGACCTTGTGCGTACTTTCGGTGTCAAACTCGCCCGAGTTTGCATCCGCAAAGCCGAGAACACCGCGCGCATACTCGATAACAGCTATCTGCATGCCAAGGCAAATGCCAAAGTAAGGCACCTTTTCTTCCCTTGCGTATCTCGCCGCCAATATCATTCCCTCAATTCCTCTGCCGCCAAAGCCGCCGGGAACAATGATACCGTCGAACGAGGAAAGCGCATCTTTATAGTTTTCTTCGG
>JBGVFW010000334.1:0-14707 GCA_045121315.1 Eubacteriales bacterium | reverse complement strand
CGAAATTATCACAAGCCGAAAAAACGCCGCTGTGCTTTCCGCCGCCGCTTTGGCGGACAAAAAGCAGCGCGACAAAACGGGGCTTTTCGCTTTCGAGGGAATAAAGCTTTTTGAGGACGCCGTGCGCGAAAAAACGGATATAGAAAAAGTTTTCGTCACCGAGCGCGCATACGAACGCTGGCAAGACGTATTTGCCGTTTCGGGTATGGGTAACTCAGGAAAGCTTGTTTTCGTGACGGACGAGGTTTACGAAAAGCTCTCCTTTGAAAACGCGCCTCAAGGCGTTTTTACCGTCGCGCGCAAATTTGCGCCAAAACCAAAGCAGTATGGTGATAATGCCGTTGTCATGATGCTCGATACGCTCGGAGACCCCGGAAATCTCGGTACCATCATCAGAAGCGCGGACGCTTTCGGTGTGGATACGGTCTACATAGGCGAGGGAAGCGCGGACATATACAATCCCAAAACAGTGCGCGCCTGCATGGGCTCGCTCTTCCGCGTGGACGTGCGCGTTTGCACGGATATCGCGGGGGATATTGTCCGCCTGCGCGAACAGGGCTTTGCGCTTTACGCGGCGATGCTCGATAAAACGAGCGAAAATTTGCTCGACCTCGACCTTTCAGGCAGGGTAGGATTTATCGTGGGCAACGAAGGACACGGTGTTTCAGCGCATGTACGCAAGGCGTGCGGCAAAAGTGTTATCATTCCCATGTGCGACGGGCCCGAATCGCTCAACGCGGCGACCTCTGCCTCCGTGCTGATGTGGGAAACGCACAGAATAAGAGTGAAAAGATAAAAGATTCGGAGGAAAGTGTCATGGATCCCATGCTTTATTATATTTGGCTTTCGCTGAGGTGCGGCGCGGGAAGCGAAACGGCGAGTTTCCTGCTTTCTAAATTTTCTTCACCGAAGGAGGTTTTCGAAGCGGACAAGTTCACCCTTTACGATGCGTTGGAAGGTAGCGAAGGGATTGCAAAAGCTCTTTGCGACAAGGACCTTTCCGCCGCAGAGCGAGTGGTGGAATATTGCCAGCGAGCAAACGTAGGTGTGCTCACGCCCGAAAGCTCTGTTTACCCTCAAAGATTGCGCGCCATACACGCCAAACCCATAGTGCTGTATTATAAAGGAACGTTGCCGAATATAGATGAAAAGGTGGCTATCGCTTGCGTCGGTACGCGTAAATGCTCCGACAAGGGTGCGAAGATCGCGTATAAGCTCGGCGCTGATCTTGCGGACGCGGGAGCTATCGTCGTTTCGGGAATGGCGCACGGAATAGACGCGATGTGCGCCCGAGGCGCGCTTTCACGAAGAGGGCACACGATAGCGGTGCTCGGCTGCGGAATAGATGTGGTATATCCGCGCGAAAACGAAGCATTGATGAAAGCCATTTGCGAAAATGGAACCGTTATTACCGAATACGCGCCCGGCACGCCGCCAACGGGCAAGCATTTTCCGATTAGAAACAGAATTATTGCGGGACTTTCGCTCGGCGCGGTCGTAGTTGAGGCGGACGAAAGAAGCGGCGCACTCATCACGGCGGAGCACGCCCGCAAGCAGGGAAAGGACGTTTTCGCTTTTCCCGGAGATGTTGAAAGTACGTTTCACAACGGTACGAACGAGCTTATAGCAAACGGCGCGCATATGGTGCGCTCCGCTCGCGAGGTTCTTGCCGAATACGAACAACTTTGGCACGGAAGAATATTCACGCATAATATACCCAAGAATAAATATTACACGGGCTCTGCTCCTCTTACCCCTGCCGACAGCATGGTGCAGATGTACGAAGAGGAATCAACGAAGAAAAAACGCTTACGGAGCAAAAATGAAGAAGAACGCTCCGTCCCGCGCGAGCTTTACGAGGAAGCAATGGAGTATTCCGACACGCGCGCGGAATACGAGGAGATGCCCGAACCCGCACCGCGCTCTGCCATTCACGCGAAAAAGGAAGCGGCAAAACGAGTTCCCGAACCGAAGCTTGCGGGCATGGAAAAGCTCGTTTGGGAAAGCATGAGCGGCACTATGTCAAGCGACGAGATCGCCGCCGAAGTACAGAAGAAAACAGGCGAAAAGATCGATGTGGGCGAGGTCTTGGGCGCGCTTACATCTCTTGAAATAGAGGGACTTTGCAAAAGCTTCCCCGGTGGGCTTTTCAGCAAATAAAGAAGGACGCTTCCGCGCGGAAGCAAATACATTATTCACAAATTCATGCTTGACAGGGCTTGATTTTTAAGTGTATAATTTCGAGTGCGTATAAATTTTTAAAGAAGGGAGATTTACTTTGACGCGCGGCAAAGTAATTGTATTGCGATGCAGAAACTCGTGATAGTGGAGTCACCCTCCAAGGCGAATTCGATCAACTCATATTTAGGTGATGATTTCAAGGTAATAGCTTCAAAGGGACACGTAAGGGACCTTCCGAAGAGCAGCCTCGGTGTAGATATAGAAAACAATTTCAAGGTTAAATATATAAATATTCAGGGCAAGGGCGAACTTATAAACCAGCTTAAAAAAGAAGCGAAAAACGCGGATACCGTCTATCTTGCGACTGACCCTGACCGCGAGGGCGAGGCTATTGCTTGGCACCTTGCGACCGTGCTTGGAATAGAGCCGGAGAAAGCAAACAGAGTTGCGTTTAACGAAATAACGAAAAATACGGTATGTTCCGAAATAGAGCATCCCCGCGCGATAGATATGAACCTTGTAAATTCCCAGCAGGCGCGCCGCGTGCTTGACAGGATCGTGGGTTACAAATTAAGCCCTTACCTTTGGAAAACCGTAAAATCCGGTCTTTCCGCGGGCAGAGTGCAGTCTGTTGCCACGAGAATAATTGTGGAGCGTGACGCGGAGATAGCGGCGTTCGAGCCCAAGGAATATTGGACGATAGAAGCGCTTCTTAAAGGTACGGGCGCGCGCAAGATAAAGGCGAAGTTCCACGGAAATAAAGACGGCAAAATGGAGCTTCCCTGCGAGGAAGACGCGCAGAAGGTGCTTGACGTTTGCAACACGGAAAAGTTTACCGTGGCAAGCGTTGTCCGCGCAAAGAAGAGCAAATCTCCCATGCCTCCCTTCATAACCTCCACAATGCAGCAGGACGCTTCGCGCAAGCTCGGTTTCCAAGCCAAAAAGACGATGCGCGTGGCACAGGAGCTTTACGAGGGTGTAAACCTCGGTGCGGAATTCGGCGGAACTCACGGTATCATAACGTACATGAGAACCGACTCGCTTCGCATTTCCAACGAAGCGGCAACTGCGGCGCAGAAATACATCGTTTCAAAATACGGTTCAGAGTATTACCCTTCCCGCAGAAGAATTTTCAAATCCTCCGGCTCTGCACAGGACGCTCATGAAGCTATCCGTCCCGCAAGCATGGATTTTGAACCCGAACAGATAAAGAAATATCTTTCAAACGACCAGTTTAAGCTCTATAAGCTCATTTGGGACAGATTTGTGGCAAGCCAAATGAAAAATGCGGAATTCGATACGATGAACGCGGACATCTCCTGCGGCGAGTACATTTTCAAGGCGAGCGAATATTCTGTTAAATTCAAGGGTTATCTTAACGTTTACGAGGATGCGGACACGCCCGAAACGGCTGAAAAGCTCGCAAAGGTATGCGAGCTTACAGAGGGACAGGAGCTTTCGCTCGACAGCGTAAACGGAGAGAAGAATTTCACCTCTCCTCCTGCGCACTTCAACGAAGCCTCGCTTATCAAATTTCTCGAAGAGAAGGGAATCGGCAGACCGAGTACCTACGCCACGACTATCAGCACGATCATCGACCGCGGTTATGTTGAACGCGACAAAAAGACATTGCGTTCCACACCACTCGGCGAGGCAACAGTGGAGATAATGAAAAAGAATTTTCCGAAGATCGTTGACTATAAGTTCACGGCGAACATGGAAACGGATATAGATAAGATAGCTTCCGGAGACGATACTTTCGAGGACGTTATGGAAGATTTCTACGGGGATTTCGCAAAAACGCTTGAAAAAGCGCAATCTAAGATAAAAGAGAACAAGGTCGAGCTTCCCGTGGAGGAATCCGACATCATCTGCGAAAAATGCGGCAAGCGCATGATTATAAAATCGGGCAGATTCGGCAAATTCGCCGCTTGCCCCGGATACCCCGAGTGCAAGAACACCAAACCTCTTGCAAAGGACGGTACTTCCGCGGCGGCAGAAAAGGAAGAACCCGAAAAGACAGACCTCAAATGCCCCGAATGTGGCGGCGAAGTTGTTATCCGCAAGAGCAGATACGGAAAATTCTATGCTTGCCTTAATTTTCCCAAGTGCAAGTATACGAAGGCTATAAAAGAGGAGATAGGCGTTGCTTGCCCGAAATGCGGCGGAGCTATAGTGCGTAGTTTTGGCAGACGCAAGAGCGTTTTCTATAATTGCGACAACTACCCCAAGTGCGATTTTTCCGTTTGGGATATGCCCACAGGCGAAAAATGCCCCAAGTGCGGCGCGCTCATGCTAGAAAAGAAGGGCAAGAAGTTCCATTATTGTATGAATGAGGGCTGCGGTTATAAGGTAGAGCCTAAGGAATAAAAGCGAAAACCACCGACAAGGTGGTTTTTCTTTTTTGCTTTATAGTAAATTACGCTGAAACTGGTTAAAACCTCTTCCGTCAGCTTACGCTGCCGCCTTAGGAAGGTGTCACGACTTTTGTTGTGACGGAAGAGGTGAAGTGCGATTTATCGCACTTTTTTGAATAACGCTACAATCCCGGCAGATTTTTGCCTGAAGAAGCAGATAAATAGAAGAACGCTTTTCTTCCTTCCCTTTTTGTAAAGAAAAAAGCCTTTTTGTCTTGAATTTTACCATATTATGATGTATACTATATAAGTATAAATATAATTGGGAGTAAGGTATGAGAATAATACTTGACGTTATGGGTGCAGACAACGCACCGAAAGAGCTTATCCACGGCGCTGTTCTTGCGAAGAAAGAATATAAAAACTGCGATATCACTCTCGTCGGCGACGAAAATATCATACGCGAAGCACTCTCGGCAGATGGAGAGAAAGCGGAGGACTTTGGCATCGTCCATTGCGAAGATTTTGTGACGATGGAGGACGACCCCATGAGTATCAGAACGACTCATGCCGAATCTTCCATGGTTCGCTCGTTGAAAATGCTTGCGGGCGGGGAAGGCGACGCGGTTATTTCCTGCGGAAACACGGGCGCTCTTTTCACGGGGGCAACGCTTATCGTTCGCCGCATACATGGTATACGACGCGCGGCTTTGGGTTCTGTTCTTCCTTTTAACGGAGGAACGCTTCTTCTTGACAGCGGTGCAAACGCCGTAGTAACATCGGAACAGCTCGTGCAGTTCGCGTACCTCGGCTCCATCTATATGGAAAAGGTTATGGGCATCAAAAGCCCCAGGGTAGCTTTGCTTAACAACGGAGCGGAGGAGCATAAGGGTACACCCACCGTCTCCGAAACGCATAAAATTCTTGCAAAGGCGAGCGGTATCAACTTTATTGGCAACATCGAGGGCAAGGATATTCCTTTCGGCGCTTGCGACGTTATCATATGTGATGGCTTTACGGGTAACATCGCTCTCAAAACCACGGAAGGCGTTGCTAAATTTGTGATGAAAGAGATCAAAAAAGTCTTTGCCGACGGCATCATTTCCAAAATTGCGGGGCTTCTCATCAAGAAGAAACTCTATAAGATGAAAAAATATTTTGACGCAACGGAATACGGCGGCGCACCTTTTTTGGGTCTTGCAAAGCCCGTTATAAAGGCGCACGGCAATTCTGACGCAAATGCCATTAAAAACGCTATCCGTCAGGCTATAAACTATTCCTCATGCGGAGCGATAGAACGGATATCCGCTTCTCAACAACAAATTGACGAAGCTGTGAAAGCTATTGCCGCGGCGGAAAATGCGAAAGAAAATAAAGAATAAAAATAAATTATAAACAGAAAGGAGCTCGTCATGTCGGAAAAACAGAAGCGTTTTACCTTTGACGCCCATGAGCTCGAAGAAAAAATCAAATATACTTTTACCGACAAAAAGCTCCTGCGCAATGCTCTTTGCCATTGTTCTTATTCCAATGAGCGCAAAAGTGAAAACATTTCCTCAAACGAACGCCTTGAATTTTTGGGAGATTCCGTTTTGTCGATAATCGCAAGCGAATATCTTTACCGCACGTTCCCCGAACGCCCCGAAGGCGAGCTTTCCAACATTCGCCGTGAGATAGTGGACAGCGCCGCCCTTGCCTCTTTTGCGCGCAAGATAGGGCTTGGCACTTATATGTTCTTCGGAAACGGCGAAGAAAAAAACGGCGGCAGGGACAGAACTTCAAATCTTGAAGATGCTTTTGAAGCTCTCGCCGCGGCGATATACCTCGACGGCGGGCTTGAAAACGCGAAAAAATTCTTCCTCCCCTTTGTTAAAGAGGAACTTGAAAATATTTTTGCAACGCATAAATTTAACGACCCGAAATCTCTTTTGCAGGAGATCGTTCAGCAGAACGGCGAAATGGTAAAATACGAAAAGATAAGCGAAAGCGGTCCCGACCACGACAAGCGCTTTACCTGTGTGGTAAAGGTAAACAGCAACATCCTGGGTACGGGCGAGGGTAAACGCATACAAGAAGCCGAAATGAACGCCGCACGCGATGCGCTAAGACTTTTTGGCGAGCAGGGGAACTGATGAAAAAGCACAGAAACATACCCATTTTCGTGCCGCACCTCGGTTGTCCCAACACCTGCGTTTTCTGCAACCAGAGGAAAATTTCAGGGCACGAAAAAGCCGATTTTTCCTCCGTGGAGCGCGAGATAGAAGAAGCACTTTCTACCGTTCCCACGGGAACAGATGTGCAGATAGCTTACTTCGGCGGCAGCTTCACTGGTATCGAGCGGGAAGATATGATATACCTGCTTGAAACGGCGAAAAAGTTTATTGACGCTGGCAGGGCAGAAAGTATTCGACTTTCCACGCGCCCCGATTACATCGACGATGAAATACTTGATATACTTGCCCGCTACGGCGCAAAGACCATAGAGCTTGGCATACAGAGCATGAGCGACGATGTTTTACGAATGAGTGGCAGGGGCCACACGGCAGAACAGACCGAAAGAGCTTGCAAACTCATCACAGAGCGCGGATTTGAGCTTGTGGGGCAGATGATGACGGGGCTTCCCGGTGCCTCACTTGAAACGGAGCTTTACACGGCGGCGCGCATTTGCGAAATGGGCGCTGTCGGCGCGAGGATATACCCGACGGTCGTTTTCTGCGACACGGAGCTTCACCGAATGATGGAGCGTGGCGAATACAAGAGCCGCGATATGGAACAGGTCATTTCAGAAGGCGCGGAGGTTCTTGCCGTTTTCGAAAGAAACGGCGTGAACGTGATTCGCATAGGGCTTCAATCCAGCGAATTGCTTACAAGCGGCAAAGATATAGCAAGCCCTTACCACGAAGCCACGGGAGAGCTTATTTGGTCGCGTTTTTACCGCAACAACGCGGAAAAAACGCTTGAAAAAGAGCATACCAAGGGCAAAACGGCGACGATATACGTCGCGCGTGGCGCTGTCTCTAAAATGATTGGTCAGAAGCGCGAAAACGAGATATATTTAAAAAAGAGATTTTCACTTTACGGCATAAAAGTGCGCGAGAGCGACGAGCTTTCGCCATCGCAGATAAAAATAGATTTGGAAGAGAGGAAGAATAGGCTATGCGATTGAAATCCCTTGAACTGCAAGGCTTTAAATCGTTCCCGGATAAGACCGTTATAAATTTCAATCGCGGCGTTACCGTTGTCGTTGGACCTAACGGAAGCGGTAAATCCAATATTTCCGACGCGATGCGTTGGGTTTTGGGTGAAATGTCTTCCAAAAATATCCGTGGCTCCAAAATGGAGGACGTTATCTTTGCGGGTTCGCAAAAGCGCAGCCCCATGGGTTACGCGGAGGTTTCCGTCGTTTTCGATAACAGCGAAGACGCGGGCAAAAACGAAAACCTTGCCGAATACGACGAGATCGTCGTAACGCGCCGCTATTACCGAGTGGGCGACAGCGAATATTTTATCAACCGCAAGAGTGCGCGCCTTAAAGACATCGTTGAGCTTTTCCTTAACACAGGTCTTGGCAAAAACGGCTATTCCATCATAGGTCAGGGTAAGATAGCGGAGATCATTTCACAGAAAAGTGAAGAACGCCGCTCCGTTTTCGAAGAGGTCGCGGGTATTGCGAAATACCGTTACCAAAAGACGGAGGCAGAGAAAAAACTCGCTTCCACGGACGAAAACCTCGTTCGCCTTTCCGATATCGTAAGCGAGCTTGAAGCTCGCGTGGGACCGCTTGAAAAAGACGCAGAAAAAGCGAAAAAATACCTGGAGATATACGAAAAGAAAAAAGCGGCTGATATCTCACTTTCCATTTACGATATAGAAAGCGCCACAGAAGAGGAAAAAGACCTTGCGGGCAAGGTTCGCCTTTCTAAGCACGAGCTAGATGTCTCCGACGAAACTCTTGCGGATATGGACCGCGAGGATGAACGACTCTACGGCAAGATACAGCAGAACAAAATAGATTACGAACACGCTGTGGCGAAAATCACGGAAGCTACCTCTCGTCTTCACGAAGCGAGATCGGGCATACTTGTTAAAGAAAATGACCTTTCCCATTATGGCAGTGTGCTTGACGGAGCAAAAAACAAGCTTTCCGCACTCGATTCTTCCATAGGAGAGGCGCAAAAGGAATATAACGCCCGCCTTGCGGACTATAATGAAGCGCAAAAACACAAAACTTCTGTGGAAAGCTCGCTTTCCGCAATAGACGCGGAAATTGCCGAAATACTTTCAACGCTTGAAGGCATTGAAACCGAAAAGCGTGAGATAGCAAAGGATATTGAATATCTTAACTCGCAGACGGTCGAAGCGCGCGTTGCTTCTTCTGTTGCCGCTTCGCAAAAAGAGGCAAACGCACAGAAGATTGCGGAGCTTTCCGAAAACATAAAGAAATACGAAGAAGATATAAAAATGCTTTCCGAGCGCACCGCAAAAGCGCAGGAAAAAATAGACGGCTACGCCGAAAAGGAAAAGAAATATAAAGACGATATCGCCGCTCTTGACGCTTCTCGCACCGAAAACGAAAACGAAGGCTCTTTGCTTGCTGAAAAGAAGAGCAAGGTTTTTATCGAAATGTCGCAGACAAAGGTAAAAATACAGAACCTTGTCAACATGGAAGAGCTTTTTGAAGGCTATTCGCGCGCTGTAAAATTTGTTATGAGCGCGCACAAATCGGGCAAGATTTTGACCGCAAACGGCTCAAAGCCCACGATATACGGCCCCGTTTCGCTCCTTTTTGAAGTTGACTCAAAGTATTCTCTTGCTGTGGAAACGGCGCTTGGCAGCGGTCTTCAAAATATCGTAACGGAGGACGAAGACTCCGCGAAAGCGGCAATCTCTTATCTCAAACGCCAAAACGCGGGCAGAGCGACTTTTTGCCCCGTAACGACGGTTACGGGTACGGAGCTTGACGAGAAAAAAATGGCTCTTTCCTCCAAAAAAGGATTTATCGCTGTTGCTTCAAAGCTCGTCCGCGCCGATGCGAAGTTTGGCGGAATCATACGCAATATGCTGGGCAGAATTATCGTGGCGGATAACCTCGATAACGCGGGCAAGCTTGCGCGTTCGCTCGATTTCAGATACCGTGTAGTAACGCTCGACGGTCAGGTAGTAAATGCGGGCGGTTCGTTCACAGGAGGTTCTTCGCAGAACAACAGCGGTATGCTTTCCCGCCGCGCACAGATAGATAAAATGAACGCGGACGTGGCGGCGCAGGAAAAAGAACTCGCTGAGATAAACGCAAAAATAAAGAAAACCACGGAAAATCTTGCTGAGATAAAGAAGCGCAGAGATTCCGTTTCCTCAACTCTTTCCGTTGTCCGCACGATGAAGGATGCGGAAAGCACACAGCTCCAAGTCTTGCTCTCTACGGGCAAAGGCATGGAAAAAACGCTTGCTGACCTCAAGGCTGAATACGGCTTTATTGAAAGCCGCAGCTCCAAGAACGCGGACAGCATAAAAGATCTTTCCGCAAAGGAAAAGCAGTACGGCGAGCAGATAGCAAAGCTAAACTCCCGCGCAGAAAAGCTCTCTTCGGAGCAGAGCGGGCTTTCCGAAAAGGCTCAAACGCTCCGCACTGCGAGAGGCGAAAGCGCCGTTGAGCTTGCAAGAGAAGAAAAGAACCTTGAACTGCTTCTTTCTGTGGCGAACGCGGCGAAGAGCAAAGCTGGCGATTACGCTTCACAGCGCGAAGAGCTTTTGCGCGATGTGGCTGCGGCAAAAGAAAATATGGATGCCGCAAACGCGGATATCGCGCGGTATAAGGAGATAATTTTATCTTCCTCTGAGGGGGTAGGCGAGCTGGAAAAACAACGCGACGAACTTTCACGCCAAGGTTCATCTCTCGAACAGATGCAGGCGCAGAACCGCGCGAAGCAGAAGGACCTCACGCACAAGCGCGAGCTCATCTTCCGCGAATATACAAGGCTTGAAAACGCGCACAAAAACACGATGGATAAGAAAGACAAGCTCGTTTCCTTCCTTTGGGACGAATATGAGCTTTCATACAGCGCCGCCGCTGAGCTTGGCTTGCCGAAGGTCACGGCGGAAACCCGTTCTGCCGTTGCGTCCGAGCAGGCGAAGTGCCGCGAGCGCATAAAGGCGCTCGGCCACGTCAACGTGGGCGCTATCGAAGAATACAAGGAAGTGAGCGAGCGCTACACGTTCCTTTCTGCGCAGATAAACGACCTTAAAGTTTCTAAGGATGACCTTACGAAGATAATCTTCTCCCTTGAGGAGCAGATGCGCCGCGATTTTGCGGAAACCATACAGGTCGTAAACGCGAACTTCGGCACTGTTTTCACGGAGCTTTTCGGCGGCGGTCACGCGGAAATAACGCTTACCGACCCCGAAAACGTGCTTGAATCGGGCATTGAGATAAAAGCCGCTCCTCCCGGAAAGGTCATAAAGAGCCTCTCCCTCCTTTCGGGCGGTGAGCAGTCGTTTATCGCCATAGCGCTTTACTTTGCGATTATGAAGGTAAGCCCCGCACCGTTCTGCATTATGGACGAGATCGAGGCGGCGCTCGACGAAGTAAACGTGGATAAATTTGCGGAATACGTTAAAAAATATTCCGACAACACGCAGTTTGTTATAATCACACACCGTCGCGGCACAATGGAAATAGCGGATACGCTTTACGGTGTCACGATGCACGAAAAAGGAATTTCGCAGGTGCTCTCTGTTGACGTTTCGGAAATAGAGAAGAAAACAGGCGTTGTTCTTAATTGAAAGGTTAAAAAATTATGGGATTTTTTGAAAAACTTAAAGCGGGCCTTGCAAAAACGAAGGACGCTTTCGTGGGCAAGATAAATAACCTTTTCCGTTCCTTTACCAAGGTGGACGAGGAAATGATGGAAGAGCTCGAAGAAATACTTATCACCGCCGACATCGGCGTTGAAGTAACGGAGCAGATACTCGACGATCTGCGCGACCGTATCAAGGACGAACACATCACAGACCCCGAGGAAACGAGAAAAGTTCTTTTTGAGATACTCAAAGATATGATAGGTGAAGGCGAGCCGATAGCGGAAAACAAGGACGGCATGACGGTTATCCTTGTCATCGGCGTAAACGGTGTCGGAAAAACTACTTCCATTGCAAAAATCGCAAACGTCATGAAGAAAAAGCACAAAAAGGTAGTTCTTGCGGCGGCAGACACGTTCCGTGCGGCGGCTATCGACCAGCTTGAAGTTTGGGCGGACAGAGTGGGTGTTGACCTTATACGTCAGGCAGAAGGCTCCGACCCTGCGGCTGTTGTATTCGACGCGGCAGCGGCGGCTAAAAAGAGAGAAGCGGACGTGCTTATTATCGACACGGCAGGCAGACTTCACAACAAGAAAAACCTTATGGCGGAGCTTGCTAAGATCAATCGTGTTGTAGAGCGCGAGCTTCCCGAAGCTGTGCGCGAAACGCTTCTCGTTCTCGATGCAACGACGGGGCAGAATGCGCTCATTCAAGCGAAAGAATTCAAAAACGCCGCAGAGATCACGGGTCTTGTGCTCACTAAGCTCGACGGCACGGCAAAGGGCGGTATCGTCTTTGCCATCAAGCATGAGCTCGGTATACCTGTTAAATTCATCGGCGTTGGCGAAAAGGTGGACGACCTCCAAGAGTTCAAAGCGGACGAATTTGTTTCCGCACTCTTTGAATAAGGAGTTATTATGGAAATTGTACTTGCCTCAAACAACAAACATAAGGTTGCGGAGCTTGAATATTTTATAAATAAGCTCTGCAAAGAAAAGGAAATTGAAAGCGTAAAGCTTCTCACTCTGCGCGATATCGGATTTACTGACGAAATAATCGAGGACGGCAAAACTTTTGAAGAAAACGCGCTTATAAAAGCGGGCGCGGTTGCCGCAAAAGGATATATCGGAATTGCGGACGATTCGGGTCTTTGCGTGGACGCGCTCGGCGGCGAGCCGGGAGTTTACTCCGCACGTTACGCGGGCGAACCTTGCGACGATTTTAAAAACAACGAGCTTTTGCGCGCAAAGATGAAAGACGTGCCGAAAGAGGAGAGAAGCGCGCATTTCGTTTCCGTTATCGGCGCAGTCTTCCCCGACGGCAGAAAATTCACCGCCCGCGGCGAATGTCCCGGAACGATACTCTTTGATTACCAAGGAAACGGCGGTTTTGGCTACGACCCGCTTTTCCTCTACGAGCCTTACGGCAAAACGTATGCCGAAATGAATGCGGAAGAAAAGAACGCCATAAGCCACAGAGCAAGAGCGATGAAGCTTTTCTCTGAAAGATTTATAGAAGAAATAAAAAAATAAATTTACAAAAGGAATAAAATATGCTTACAAGCAAACAGCGCGCGTACCTTCGCGGACGCGCAAACGATTACGATACAATTTTTCAGGTGGGCAAAGGCGGCATAAACGAAAATATGCTCGAACAGATAGACAACGCCCTTGAAGCGCGCGAGCTTATAAAGCTCCGCACGCTCGAAAACAGCGACTTTTTTGCAAAAGAAGCCGCTCAGACCATAGCGGAAGAACTCGGAGCTGACGTTGTCAGCGTTGTTGGTTCTCGCTTCATTCTTTACAGAGAATCGCAGAAGAACAAAAAGTTCGATATAGTAAACCTCTGCGAAATAGAAGAAGAAAAAAAGCCCGCGAAAAAGAAAACGCAGATAAAACCCGGCTATAAGGCGAGAGCGAAAGCGAAAAAAGCAGATAAGCCGAAAACTTTCGGTTTTAAAAAGAAAAAATAATCAATACTCTCATTTTGGGAGAGGTTCCGCGCAAGCGGCAGGCCTATGAAACGAGGTATAATATGAGAACAGGTATATTCGGTGGGACTTTTTCCCCGATACACAACGGTCACATAAAGGCGGCGAAGTCTTTTCTGCGCGAAATGAACCTCGACGTGCTTTATGTCATACCGGACAGGATTCCCCCTCACAAGCAGATATCTTGGAACGACGACCCGTATCTGCGCCTTGAAATGGTTAAGCTTGCGTTCGAAGGCGAGGAAAAGATAATTGTTTCCGACACGGAACTTAAGCGCGAGGGAAAAAGCTATACCGTTTATACCTTGCCGGAATTCATGGGAAACGGAGAGCTTTTCCTGCTCTGCGGCACAGATATGTTCACGACGTTCGACACATGGTTCCGATTTGAGGATATTTTCAAGATGTGTACGCTCGTGCTTATGCAGAGAACGGTGTCAGACCCGGAAGCGGAAGCGCTCATAGAGGAAAAGAAAAAGTTGTATACCGAAAAATACGGAGCAAAGATAGAAATCATAAAGGAAGAACCTTTTGAAATATCTTCTTCTGAAATACGCGAAAAGATATCCCACGGAGAGGATTATTCTGCGTACGTTCCCGAAAAGATACGCGATTTTATAGAAGAAAAAGGTCTTTACAGATGACAAACTCGGATTTTGAAAAGATAAAAGAAGAGGTGCGCGGCTACGAGGGCGAAAAGCGCTTCGCTCACACGCTCGCCGTGGTGCGCGAGGCGGAATATATCTGCCATGCGTGCGGTTTTAGCGAAGCCGAAGCCGAAAAGGCGAGGACAGCCGCACTTCTTCACGATATAACGAAAAAATTCTCCATTGAAAAACAGGAAGAAATGTTCCGAAAATACGGAATAGATATTCCCTCGGCAGAGCCGACAATGCACGAAAAAACGGGCGCATACTTTGCGCGCGAGATGTTCGGCACGGACGTAGTGGACGACGAAGTTTTCTCCGCTATCTTCTGCCACACGACGGGCGGCGAGAACATGAGCGTGCTCGACATGGTAATATTTATAGCGGACTACACCGAGGACACGCGCAAACACGATATTTGCCGCGCGACGAGGGAATATTTGCATACGGAATGTGAAAAAATAAACCGTGACCGTGCCAAAGCCGAGTGCTTACTGAGGGGCGTCACTTTGAGGATTATCGGCAACACGCTGGAATTTTTACTGCGTGAAAAACAACAAATCGACATCAGAACGGTTGAAGCATGGAATTCGATGATTTGATTTTGAGGAGTTACGAGTGAACGATAACAAAAATTCAAAAAAAGAGGCAAAACGCCCGATAGTTCTTATTATAGTGTTGTGTTTTGTTATTTCTCTTACCGCGCTCATCTTTATGTGTGCAAGCGTCTTTCGCCC
>JBGVFW010000333.1:0-2931 GCA_045121315.1 Eubacteriales bacterium | reverse complement strand
ATATATATTTATACTATATATATGGTATTATGCAACAATTTTATTTTACAACAAAAGGACTTTCATGTCAAGGTCTTTTTTCATGGGTAAAGCCCACAAAAATCCGCTTGCAGACTGAAAAAATCGTTTTTTTGAAAAAGGTTTCGTCACATTTCACAAACTTATTTCCAAAAATTCTAACTTAATCACAAAAGTCTGTTGATTTGTAACAACAAAGCGTCAATAAATTGTACACTTTAAATATTTTTATCAATCGAGATAATCTTTGAGTTTCTTGGAACGACTGGGGTGGCGGAGCTTGCGGAGAGCTTTCGCTTCTATCTGTCTGATTCGTTCCCTTGTGATGTTGAACTGTTGACCAACTTCTTCCAAAGTGCGCGTGCGTCCATCTTCAAGACCGAAGCGGAGTTTGAGCACCTGCTCTTCCCTGGGCGTGAGCGTGTGAAGAACTTCTTCAAGCTGTTCACGCAAGAGAGTGTAAGAAGCAGCATCCGCAGGCGCAGGAGACGTATCGTCCTCAATAAAGTCGCCGATGTGGCTGTCTTCCTCTTCGCCGACAGGAGTTTCAAGAGAAATGGGGTCTTGAGCTATCTTGATGATCTCACGGACCTTTTCGGAACTCATGTTCATTTCTTTTGCTATCTCATCTGCGGAAACATCTCTGCCGCATTCTTGAAGCATCTGGCGCTGAACCTTCGTTACCTTGTGAATAGTTTCAACCATATGAACGGGAATACGAATCGTTCTGGCTTGATCCGCGATAGCTCGCGTGATAGCCTGTCTTATCCACCATGTAGCATACGTGGAGAATTTGTATCCCTTAGTATAGTCGAATTTGGAAACAGCTTTCATAAGACCGAGGTTTCCTTCCTGGATAAGGTCAAGGAAGAAAAGACCTTTGCCCACGTAACGTTTAGCAATACTTACAACAAGTCGGAGGTTTGCTTCAACGAGTTCTTTCTTCGCCATCTCATCACCCTCGGACATACGCTGTGAAAGCTCTGCTTCGCGTTCAGGTGTGAGAAGCGGAACCTTGCCTATCTCCTTGAGGTACATCTTAACGGGGTCGTCGATAGCAAGACCCTTCTGTGCGAGGATCTGTTCCATATCCTCCGCGCTTTCATAGCTTTCAAGATCGTTTTCAACGTCATCGTCAAATTTTTCATCGTCGCTGAAATATTCCGTAACGTCGATGCCAAGTCCTTCGAGAGCTTCATAGAGCTTATCGATCTGATCGATATCATAATCGCTGTTGCCCAGCGCCTGCATGATCTCGCTGTTGGAAAGGCTTCCTTTTGATTTCGCCTTTTCGATAAGGTCTTGAATGTTAATTGGCTTTTCATCCGCAAGAACATCCTCTTTGGGCTTCGGCTGGTTGTGACCGAGATAATCGTCTACGTTTATCTCTTTTTCCTTTTCTCTTTTAGGCTTTTTTTCGCCCGAAGCTGTGGAAGAAGCGCTCTTTTTAGCGCGCGGTTTCTTTGCGGGAACCGCTTCCTCCGCTACCTCGATCAAATTCTTTTTTTCTTCTGCCATGTTTTAATCCTCCCGCAGTTTTTTGTTACTGCTTGTTTTTCTTTGCCTGTATTATTTTCAACGCATCCGCGAGTTCGTCGCCGGTTTGTACGTTGTTAGTTTCTTCTTTAAGAGCTTTTATGCTGTCCGCAAGCACAGTTTCGTCATTTTTCGCCAAATCGGCGCGTTTGCGCTGCATATCGGTAATACGTGCCATCTCGTCAACGGTAAAATCTGCACCGAGAACACCTATATCGACCTTTTCCTCGCACGCCGAAACAGCTTCAAAGACCTTTCTTCCGAAAGAGGTCTTGAAATCATCGGCGCACAGTTGATATTCGCCCTTTTTTATTTTTTGCAAAAGCTCCGGGCGGAGCATGATGAGACCGATAATAGCCTCTTCCGCTCTTGCCGCTTTCGTGTTGCCCACGGCTTCGCGGTTTATCCTGTCGCCGTAGCCGGACGCGTCAGAGATGATCTTTCTCATATGCTTTTCGTTTTCCTCACGCCCCAGCTTTCGCCGTATACGCTCGACGTCGGTACGCAAGCTTTTTTCGTCAATGGAAAGCCGCTCTGCCGATTTTGAAATATAAACGCTTCGCTCAACACTTGACGGGATAGCAGCGATAAGTTCGCATATCTCGCGTGCTGCCTTAACTTTTTCATCGGGCATATCGATATTGTGCTTTTTAAGCACTCCATCGCATAGAAAATCAAATTTTCCTCTGCTGCCTTCTATAAGCTCGCGGAACTTATCGGCTCCGAACTTTTTGATATATTCGTCGGGGTCTTTCGCGTCTCTCATTTTAAGCACGGAAACTTCAAGCCCCGCTTCAGAAAGGAGCGGTATCGCTCTTTTCGCCGCCGCCTGACCCGCGTCGTCGCTGTCATACGAGATAACGACTTTTTTCGTATATTTCGCCATAATGCGCGCCTGCTCCGAGGTAAGCGCCGTACCGAGAGTTGCCACGGCGTTCGGAAAGCCCGCAATATTGACGGCGACAACGTCCATGTAACCTTCGCAAAGAATAAGATATTCTTCGCACGCGCTCCTCGCAAAATTCAGCGCGAAAAGGTTGCGGCTCTTTTTGAACACGGGCGTGTCCGACGTGTTCAAATATTTCGGTTTCGTTTCGTCGTCCGTGGCTCTGCCGCCGAAAGCGATAACGTTGCCGAAATTGTCTATAATAGGAAAGATAAGCCTTCCTCTGAAATAATCGAAATAATTTCCGGTCCTTTCGCTCTTGCCGCAAAGGAAAGCCTCTTTCAGCTCATCGTCGCGATAACCAAGCGAATGCATATGCTTGCGCAGAGAGTCAAAACTCTTCGGCGCATAGCCTATGCCGAATCTTTTTACAGCGGAGGCGGAAAGCCTGCGTTTGGCAAGATATTCCTGTGCCTCTCGCGCGCAAGGGT
>JBGVFW010000332.1:0-6908 GCA_045121315.1 Eubacteriales bacterium | reverse complement strand
AAAAATAAACAACGAAACTCGGAAAATATGTTTGATTTCTAACTTTTTTCCCTTGGTTCGGCTCCTTGATATCATGATCGACGTAGCAATCGGAAGTCCGGTTATTGATACTGTATAAAATGTGCTGAAAATGCTATAAGCGGAATTAAAATAACCCATTCCTTCACCGCCGAGGTAGCTTGAAAGCGGAATTTTCAAGATTACGCCGAGGATCTTTTCCGCCATGCCTGCTATTGTAAGCAATAGCACGCCTGTTATCATTCTCGGTTCTTTGCGTTTTTCTGCTGTCACTTTTGCACCGCCATTTCAAAATTTATCTGTTGTAAAAATCTTTGATCATTTTCGAAAAATCAAATTTAAGTTTTTCTTCATCTATTGTAAGAAGTAAGCCGTTTTCGTAAAGTATGTTGCCGTCTACCATAGTCATGCACACATTAGAAGAATTTGCGGAAAACAGGAACGTGTCTGCAAGGTTAAAGTGCGGTATCGTATTGATGGCATCAAGATCGATAAGTATAATATCGGCAGGCGCGCCTTCGGCTATAATTCCAGCGCCAGTTCTTCCCTGCGCTTTGGCTCCGTTTACCGTAGCCATTGATATGAAAATGCCGGAACCGAATTTTGCCGTATCTCCCGTAGTGCCTTTCTGCAAAAGGGCGGCAAGATACGCTTCCTTCATAATATCAAGCGTGTTATTCGA
The DNA here is from genome assembly GCA_045121315.1 of Eubacteriales bacterium. Taxonomy (GTDB): domain Bacteria; phylum Bacillota; class Clostridia; order Oscillospirales; family CAG-272; genus UMGS731. The sequence continues at coordinate 6,208 of JBGVFW010000332.1, read as the reverse complement.
GGCAGAGCCGTCTGTGCCGAGCGTAACGTTTACACCCGCATCGACAAGTTTTGCAAACGGCATAATACCGGATCCCAGTTTAAGATTGCTTGCGGGGTTGTGAGCCACGGAAACACTGTTTTCGGAAAGGATTTTTATATCGTTGTCTGAAACATGGACACAATGCGCAGCAGTTGTATTCGCGCGAAAAACTCCGTTTTCAAGGAAGAATTCTGTGGGTGTCAATCCATTTCTACGAGCGATGCCTTCCGCGTGTTCTTTAGCAGTTTCGGAAAGATGAATCTGCATACCGATGCCGTTTTCAGCGGCATAATTGGACGCATAGCGGCAGGTGTTTGCAACCGTGGTATATTCCGCGTGTATTGACATATCAATAAGAACTCTGCCGTCCGCCGCGCCGTGATACATTTTGTGAAGTGCAACTCCTTCTTTGAAGCGCGAGTCGGTTTCCGCTGCTATGTTATTATCAAAAGTGGTTATACAACGTCCTATATTAGCCTTAATTCCGCTATCTATAACCGTTTTAACGGTAGTTTCGGAGAAGAAATACATATCTGAAAAAGACACTATACCGTTCTTTATCATCTCCGCGATGGAAAGCATAGAGCCGAGATAAACGTCGCTATCGGTGAGTTTATCCTCGGCGGGCCATATTTTTTCGGAAAGCCAACGGTCAAGCGGCAAATTTTCTCCATATCCACGGAAGATAGACATAGGCGAATGTGAATGGCAGTTGTAAAGACCGGGAGCGAGCATTTTCTTGCTGCAGTCTATAATTCTGTCAAACTCGCCTTCGGGGCGTTTCTTTGAAATTGACGATATTTTTTTGCCGTCCGTAACCAAATATGCTTCACCGAGGGATGAGCCGTCGTGGAACAATATATTTGCTTTATCAAATAGTATTTTCATTTCAACCTCTTGTGTTATGACCGATAAATTCCCTGAATACGGAATCATTTGGAACAAGTTCCGAAGGAATATCGGGTATGTTTTTGAATTTTTGTTCTATTTCTTTTTGAATTTCTTTGGTGTCTTCGCTATATTCAAGCATATTTAAAAGGTATTTTTTTATTACGTTGAATTCATAAAGAAGCGAAGAATTTATCGTGTATTTCGCGCCAAAGGAATATGGATATATGTTTTTTTGCTCATTAAGTGCAACATTTTTCCAAAGCGAAACCGTTTTTTCAACAGAGGCATCGCGGAATTGAAAATCACGCACAAGCCTGCGGAAAAAACGAATATCTCTGCGCGTGAAAAGGTTCCCATAAGCATATACATCTTCCAGCATATCAATGAAAACGGAAACGGAGGATTCCGCCGGCAATATCTCCGTTATTTCTGGATACATTGCCTGAATTCCCTCAAAAACGACAATTCCTTTTTCATGCGGAATGTAGGTTTCGTACTCCCCCTTTCTGTTTCCGCTTACAAAATCGAACTGCGGAAGTTTTGTTTCTTTTCCTTCCAAAATATTGTTCACACAAACTTTGAAATATTCGAAATCTATTGAAGCTATGGTTTCATAATCGGGATTTTCCTGATTTTCGACTTCATCTCTGTTTTTGAAGAAATCGTCTATGGAAATTATTTTTAAATCAATACCTGATATAGATTCGAGCGTTTTTTCAAGAATATATGAAGAAGTTGTTTTTCCTGCGCAGGAAGGACCGCACAGGGTTATAATTTTTATTTTTTCATCTTGCGCGATGAGTTGGGCAATCGTTTCAACCTGACTGCGGTACACGTTTTCGCGCTCGGATATGAATGCTTTCATATCCTTTATATTTTCGAATTTTTTATCGTATACTACCATTATACCCCTCTGATTTCAGCATAAAATTTCTCCATTGTTTCGCGCTTTTCGCGACGCTTTTGACCTTCGGTGTCTGATAGATATTCATATGGATATTTGTATTCAAATATTCTTTGTATTTTGGATTTTTCGAGAGAAACAAGCTTTGAAACAGCGCCAGCACCAACGGAAAAGATGCTTTGAAGCTCGTCCATCATATAGATGTTATATTTTCCGACGGTACCGGGTAGTGCGAAGCCGACATTTTCAAGGTTGCCTACAGAGTTTTTTTGCCTGTATATATAGTATGGACTATACCCAGCGTTTTTTGCGGCGATTTGCGAATAATCGACGCATTTTGTTACGTCACGTACATTTTTACGGTATATTTCGCTCTTTATCTTCGAAAAATCCGCAGCATTCTTGATACACAACGTATGTATCGTGATATTCTCGGGACGGAGCTTTACAAGTCTGTCTACTGAATAGGAAAAGCTCAAAAAGCCTTCTCCCGGCAGACCGGCTATAAGATCGGTATTGATATTCGGTATGCCGGAATTTCTGGCGATATCGAATGCGTTGTAGAAATCTTTTGAAGTATGTTTTCTTCCTATCATTTCAAGAACTTCATCATTAAAAGTCTGCGTATTGATGCTAACGCGGGTAACGCCTGCTTCTTTGGCTTCAAACAGTTTTTCAGCCGTTATAGTATCAGGTCTTCCCGCTTCAAGCGTAAATTCCTCTACCGTAGACATATCTACTTTTTCCAATATCGCGGAAAATAACTTGTGGAGCTGTTTTTCATTGAGCGTGGTGGGAGTACCCCCGCCGATATAGATAGTAGAAAGTTTAAGCCCGAGGGCGTTTATCATATCAACCGTTTCGAAAATATCGTAGCATAGCTTTTCAAGGTAATCGTCAATAAGCGATAGAAGCTTTGGCGAAGAGTAAGAAACGAACGAGCAATAATGGCATCTGGACGGACAAAAAGGAATTGAGATGTACAAACTGCAGGTATTCTTCCCCATATCTTTTATAATTTGCTGTTCTCCGCAAGCAATATCTGCGGCAATATTGGCTTTTTTGGGGTTCACAAGGAAATCCTCTTTGAGTATATTTACAGCTTGCGAGCGCGTATTTCCTGCATTCATAAGGTCCATTATAAACTTGGAAGGTCTGATACCTGTAAGGATACCCCATTGAGGGGTTATTCCGCGAAGATTTTTTCCCGCTTCAAAAAAAGCTTTTCCGCAGGCGATATTTGCTATCCTCTCCTTTGATGAATATTTATTTTTGGATTCTGTGCAAACTGCAGAAGTTGTGTTTCCAAGATGAGAAAGCACGACGGAAACGATAATGTTTTCACTATCCTCTGTAAGAGTTATTTCTGCGGAAGGTTCGTCTGCTTCTTTTTCGGCTTTGGAAGAAAATTTTGATCCCGGAAAGAAAAGCAAACATAGTGTCTGCACGTAATATTCGCTTATACCGCCGTTTATTTTAAGACGCATAGTATTTATTTTCCTTTGTTCTTTAAGATTTCGCTGTCCATAACTATCGTTACGGGACCGTCGGCTTTCATGGTTATTTCCATATCTGCTCCGAAAATTCCCGTACCTACGCTAGATACACGTTCACGCATGAGAGATACGAAATAGTTATAAAGCTCATCGGCGCGCGGAGGCTTTTCAGCCTCCATATAATCGGGACGGTTACCGTGAGCGTAATTTGCGCAAAGTGTAAAGTTCGAAACTATGAGCGCACCGCCGCCGATATCTTTTACACTCAAGTTCATTTTTCCGTCCGCATCGGAAAAGATACGGAGCTTTGATATTTTTTCTGCAAGCAAGAGCGCGTCGTTTTCCGCGTCGCCTTTTTTTACTCCCAAAAGAAGCATAAGTCCCTGCCCTATGCTTCCTGTAGGTTCACCGTCTGAAATAACGGAAGCGCTTTTAACTCTTTGAATAACGGCTATCATGTTTTATATATTTCCTCTCTGAACGTCTTCGACGCCTTTGATAGATTTTATTCTTGAAACAATGCTGTTGAAATGAGAAAGATTTTTGCAGCCTATTGTAATATTGATAATAGATACGTTTGCACTTGCTTTTTGCGTATTTATTTGTTGAATAGAAACTTTCATATCCGCAAGCGCAACGCTTATATCTGCAAGCATGGAAATTCTGTCCTGCGCGTAGATTTTCATAAGAGCTTCGAATTTATCTTCGCGTGATTCTGCCGCATCGGAACACCATGTAACTCTAACAAATCTGTCTATATCGTTGTTCATGGCACGAAGCATATTCGGACAGTCGTTTTTGTGAACGGAAATACCAAACCCCTTCGTTATGAAACCGACAATGCTGTCTCCGGGCAAAGGATTGCAGCATTTTGCAAATTTCACTTGACAACCGTCAAGGTCGTCAACGATAACACCGCCGTTTGTCTTTGTAGTCTTGTTTTTGGAAACCTTTATCTGATCTGCGCTTGTTATTGGAGCAATAGGCTCCTTAACTGTTTTGTCAAACTCATCGCGGAGCTTGGGTAAAATCTTTGATATGGAAAGTCCACCGTAGCCGAGCATATTATATAGGTCGTCAGATGAGCTCATACCTGTTCGCGAGGCGGTTGTGCTAACGATTTGATTAAATTGATCTTCCGTAAATGCTTTGCCAAAACGTTTCATCTCGCTGAGAATTTGAGATTTACCCTCGGTAACGTTTTCGGCGTATTTTTCTTTCTTGAACCATTGACGTATCTTGGATTTAGCGTCGCTGGTTTTTGCAATCTTAAGCCAATCTCGGCTCGGTCCTTTTGCGGATGAAGAAGTGAGAACTTCAACGATCTCGCCGTTTTCAAGAACTCTGTCTATTGGTACGATAATACCGTTTACCTTAGCTCCTACCATTCTGTTGCCGACGGCACTGTGGATATGATATGCAAAATCGATACAGTTGGAGCCCTGCGGCAGAGGAATAACGTCTCCCTTAGGGGTGAAAACGAATGTTTCATCTTGAAAAATATCGATCTTAAGCGCATCGAGAAACTCATCCGGGTCTTTAACGCTGGATTCGTTTTCGACGAGTTTAGATATCCATTCGAGCTTCTGACTGATATCGTCGTTGGCTTTATCACCCGATTTATATTTCCAATGTGCCGCGATACCATACTCGGCAACATGGTGCATTTCCCAAGTACGTATCTGTACTTCAAAAGGTATACCGTCGCGTCCGATGACCGTCGTATGAAGTGAACGGTACATATTGGGCTTGGGAATAGAAATATAATCTTTAAATCTGCCCGGAATAGAATTGTAAATTTCGTGAATTATGCCAAGCGCTGTATAACATTCAAGTTCCGTATTAACGATAATTCTAACGGCGTAAAAGTCGTATATTTCATCAAAACTTTTGTTTTGACGGTACATTTTTCTATAAACACTATATACGGATTTAACTCGGCCAGTAACTTCACAGTTGATGCCCGATTCCGTCATTTTTTCTTTTATCTGAGCTTTTATGTTTTCAATAAAATTTTTGTTGGAACCATATTTTGTTTCAATATCCTTGCTTACCTCATCATAACCTATCGGGTCAAGATAAGAAAGCGCAAGATTTTCGAATTCCTGCTTAACCCTTTGCATACCGAGTCGATGTGCAAGGGGCGCATAAACATGCATGGTTTCAAGCGCTATTCTTCGTCTTTTTTCCTCCGGCTGCGCCTGTAATGTCCGCATATTGTGAAGTCTGTCTGCAAGCTTGATGATAAGGACGCGGATATCCTTCGCCATCGCGAGGAACATTTTGCGAAGGTTCTCCATGTGTTCTTCATCTTTGTCATCAAAGTGGATTCGAACGAGCTTTGTAAGTCCGTCTACTATCTCTATTACATCTTGACCGAAGTCTTTTTTCATCTTTGCGAGATCCACTTTGTCAAAGCAATCTTCAAGTGTGTCATGCAAAAAAGCGGCACAAATAGAGTCGGTATCCAATCCGAAGCTTGCTACAATTTCTGCGACGGCTATCGGATGTATGATATATTCTTCGCCGCTCTTGCGAAACTGCCCTTTGTGCATTTCTCTGGCATATTCGTAGGCGCGCTGAATTTTGTCAAAGTCATAATTCTTTCCTGACTTTATTAGAGAGTCAAATAATTTATCAATTCCGATGTCAGCCATAATGGTCGCTCCTTTTACAGATTATTATCTGTACTGGTTTAAGATTTTTTTCATTGTTTCTGTTTTTGTAAGATCGGATTTTCCTTCTGTAGGTAATATGGTTATACGAAAATCAAATTCGGAAATCCTATCGTATTTTATAATGTCGCCCTCGTAGAGTGCGTGAATTATGCAGTATATTTTTATGTAGGAAATATCACATTCCGCAGCTATTCTCCTTATGGAAACGGGGCCGCTGC
>JBGVFW010000331.1:0-2522 GCA_045121315.1 Eubacteriales bacterium | reverse complement strand
AAACTTTCAAAATCAGCTTCTCTTGTCCTCATGGCAAAAGTGACAGGCTCTTGCTCAGCAAGACGAGAAGGAATGGATTCTTCAGCAATTCTTGAAATATTTGAATTTTCGCTTACCTCGGCAACGTAACTGTGCGGCATAAACTTTTGAACTCCGAATGTTGTAACACAAACTAGCGTGAGAGCAGCAGCACATACCACAGTAGAGATTTTTGCAAAGAAGTTCGGACTTTTTTGTTTTTCATCTTTGCGTGTCATCGCGATATTCATCATTTTCAGTTTAGTTTGCTCTTTCAGTTTGTCATCAGGCTCTATCTTTGAGAGTACAGACAACAAATCTTCATTTTTCACTTCTCTTCACCACCCTCCAAATCGAGTTTCAAAGCTTTTCTGGCGCGAACCAGACGCATCTTTACAGAAGCTTCTGTCGTCCTCATAGCTTTTGCAATTTCGGAAACAGACATGTCTTCGAAATAAAACAAAATAACAGTATTTTTCAGTTTGTCGGGCAGGCTCAAAACGGCTTCGTAAAGTTCCCTGTTGTTATCGTCCTCAAAAACGAGGTCATCTTCCTTCACTTCATCATCTTCAAGCGACATTGTCTTTTTTCGCCAAGATGAAGTAAACAAAGAGTTACAACAGTTTATTGTCACTCTAATAAACCAAGCTTTTCTGTGTTCCTCGCTTTCAAACGTTCGCGGTTTGGATATGTAACGAAGAAACACGTCTTGGTAAATATCGTCCGCGTCATGAACGTCACGCAAATTGCTTCTTGCAATCTTGTAAACGAGAGAAGAATATCTTTCAACAACGTCATTTATACTTTCAGCGCTGTTGGTAAGAAGACTACCGTGCCTGTCCATTATCTGCCCTCCTGTAAGTAATACTTTTAAAACTCTAAAAGGTAACAAAGTTTTTTAAAATTTTTTGTAACATAGGAATTCGTGCGTGGAATATGCGTGATCCTCTTTGTTCGAAAAAGTCCACATTATATACAAAAACGACCTTTCGGACATTTTTGATAGTTTGCCAAGCTTACTTTTTATTTTTTTGAAACGTACTCAAAAATATCCATTGGTGTATTTATTACGATCTTTGCTCCCGCTTCCAAAAGAACATTTTCTTCGCGAAACCCCCACGAAACGGAGATAATGTCAATTCCGGAGTTTTTCGCGGTTAAAATGTCGACCTCGGAATCTCCTATATAAACGGTACCCTCTTTTTGAGAACCGAGCAATTTCATAGCTTCATAAACCTCATCGGGTGCGGGTTTACGTCGAACTTTTTCTGTTTCTCCTATGGCAATACTGATGGTGTCAGCAAAATAGCGCTTGCAAAGTTCTTTTACCGCGCTTTCCAATTTGTTTGACACAACGGCAAGTTTATAACCGCTTCGCTTTAAATTATGCAGAAGCTCATTTACTCCGTCGTATGCGCGCGTTCTGTTATTACAATTTACTGCATAATGCGCCTTAAACGCATCTAAGACTTGTCCATATTCAAGGTTCGTTCTTCCACCCGGCAATGCCTTCTCAATAAGCACACCTATACCGTTGCCGACAAACGAGCGCACTTCCGCAAGCGTTCTCTTGGGGTATCCGTATTGCGACAGCGCGAAATTCGTGCTGTCGCAAAGATCGTCGAGTGTATTGAGAAGCGTTCCATCCAGATCAAATATGACGGTATTATATTTAGACATATCAAAAATCCCAAACCTTTTTTTCGTTTTCTTTCGGTGCTTCGGATATTTCCAAAATATGCTCGGGAGCTTTTACGATAACCTTAGCGTAAGGAGGAATAGATTTTGTTATAAATGAGTTACCACCTACAATAGAACCCTTACCTATAACCGTATCGCCGCCGAGAATTGAAGAACCCGAATAAATAGTAACTCCATCCTCAATAGTGGGATGGCGTTTAACACCCGAAAGTGCCTGACCTTTTCTTGTAGAAAGTGCGCCGAGTGTTACACCCTGATATATCTTGACATTGTTTCCAATATTTGTAGTTTCACCCACAACAACGCCCGTGCCGTGGTCTATAAAGAAATATTCTCCTATAGTAGCGCCGGGGTTTATATCTATACCTGTTTTTCCATGAGCATATTCCGTCATCATTCTGGGAAGCATCGGAATATTCTGTTTATAAAGTATATGTGCTATTCTGTATACGAAAATTGCAAACAAGCCAGGGTAAGAAACGATGATCTCGCCTTTGGATTTTGCCGCAGGATCGCCCGCAAAACCTGCTTCAACATCTTTAAATATCACCTGCTGAATATTTGGAAGCTCTTCTATAAATTCTTTTGCGTATTGCGTGGCAAGATTTTCGGCTTCGTCAACATCATTGCATTGGCATTTGTAGAGAAGCGCGAGTTTTATCTGCTTTTTTAGCATTGAATATATTGTAATAAGTATTCCCTCTTCAAAAACTCCGGAAAACATTTCTGAAAAGCTTTCGTCACCGAAATATCCCGGAAAAATAACGCGGCGCGTATCGTTTATAATTTTTTCTACCGTTTTT
>JBGVFW010000330.1:0-6785 GCA_045121315.1 Eubacteriales bacterium | reverse complement strand
TCTTGTGTACCATCCATGGCATCGGCACCGCCCGCGCCGTGGATATGCTCGTCTATAAAGCCAGGCAGAACGACCGCGTTTTCGGGCAACTTTATCTCTTCCGCCGCGATGTTCGCCGCGCCAATCTTTTCTATCGTTTCGCCAAAGAATACGTCGGTTTTTACAATGCCCTGCCCCTCTACGTAGCAGAGCGCGTCTTTAAAGCATTTCATACTTTAGCCCTCAACGATGAGCTTTGCCGCCGCTTCGTCGCAGATAAGGGTGCAGTCGGGGTGGTTCTGAAGAATACTTGCGGGAACTTCTTCTGTAATTTCGCCCTTAACAAGACCCCAAACGGCTTTCGCCTTGTTTTCGCCGTTTGCAAGAACGATTATCTTCTTAGCGTCCATGATGTTTTTGAGCCCCATTGTGAAAGCCTGGCGCGGAACATCGTCTATGCTTGCGAAAAGGCGGGAGTTGTCCTTGATAGTGCTTTCAGTAAGGTCAACGACGTGCGTTACGGAATCAAAAGAAGTTCCGGGCTCGTTGAACGCGATGTGACCGTTGGAGCCGATGCCAAGCACTTGAACGTCCTGCACGTTTTCGGCAAGGAACGCGTTATATCTTGCACATTCAGCTTCCGCATCTGCGGCTTTGCCGTTTTCGATGTGCGTGTTTTCAAGATTTATGTCTATGTGGTTAAAAAGGTTTTCGCGCATGAAATAAACGTAGCTCTGGTCGCTAGTAACGTCCAGCCCCTTGTATTCGTCAAGGTTTACCGCGCTGATATCCTTATAGCTCGTCCCGTTTTCCTTGTGGTCGCGTATCATTTCCTTATAAAGACCGATGGGTGTGGAACCCGTTGCAAGACCAAGAACCGCCTTTGGGTTCGACGTAACAACGTTCTTCATGATCTCGAAAGCTTTTGCGCTCATTTCATTGTAATCTTTCGTAATAACAACCTTCATTTTTCATAACCTCGCAAAAAATATCGGTTAAAGATAAAATGCCTTATCTTTTCACCTTTTTCGTCAATATTATACTATATTATATTATAACATAATATAGAAATTATTTCTCGTTTATTTTGAAATCTTTCACATATTTTTTTATTGAAATAATTTACAACAGAGGCGTGATGTGATAAAATGAAAGTGTAAACGCTTGCTCTTCCCGAAAAATCTCATAAAACAGAGGTATCCCCCATGGATTCCAAAACAAAGCAGAAAAAATTTTATATGCACAAGATAGCTAACCTTTTGAACATTCAAAAGATCGTTACCATACATTATCAAGCTCTCTCCTCTCACTATTGCTCAAAAAAAGAGGCTCATGATTTTTGGGAAATAATATACGCAGACAAAGAGGATTTCATGCTTATAACGGGAGAGGAAGAAAACGCCGTCAAGCAGGGAGAGATAATATTCATCAAGCCAAACGCACCGCACGTCGTTGAAAGCCGAGAAAAAAGCCCCAATATTTTTGTCATATCATTCTCCTGTCATTCGGAAAGTATGAACTATTTCTGCGGCAAAAAATACGAAGTCCCCGAAAATTACCGTTATCTTCTGCAAAACATCATGGCAGAAGCGCGAGAAACATTCGATCTGCCCGATTTTGACCCCGACTTAAACGAGCTGAAGCTCAAGGAAAAGCCAAACCTCGGCGGCGAGCAGATGATAAAAAATTCGCTTGAAATGCTGCTTATCTATATGCTCCGCTTCGCGGAAAACCAAAAATCCACGCAGGAATTTTTCGTTTCAAAGATAAATTCTTCCACGGAATTGCAGGACGAGATTGTGCGCATACTTTCTGAAAAAGTCTATGGCAAATTTGCGCTCAAAGACCTGTGCGTGGAGCTTCATTACGGAAAAACATGGCTTTGCACCTTTTTTCGGGAAAAAACAGGCATGAGCATTTACGAAACATACCAAAAGCTTAAAACAGATGAAGCAAAAAAACTCGTCCGCCACGGTCTTTCTTTCGCGGAGATAGCGGATAAGCTGTGCTTCGATTCTGTGTCGTCTTTCAACAGTTCGTTCAAGAAAAACACGGGCATGACCCCAGGGGAATATAAAGAAAGTATAAAATAGGAACAAGACCGCTTCGGCGGTCTTGTTCCTATTTTATACTTTGCGATATGTTTGCCAAGCAAACACGATATACTCGCTTTGCTCGTGCGATATATTGTCGCTTCGCTCCAATACGATATTATATAAATCCCCAACGCCCCGCAGGGCATATCGTTTGCCGCAGGCAACTATCGCTCCCATTGGGAATATCGCAAATCCCGCAAGGGATTTATATCGCTGCGTGTTATCCTTAACGGATAGGCACACGGGGTTTTGCTTAAAATTTCACTTCTTCGATAATTCCCAGGTCATGGCAAAGTCTGGATAAAACGTATTTATCTCGAATATCCTTCGTCGCTTTGAATGTCACGAGGAGATCCTTTTCGTCAAGTCCTATTTCGCTCACGTTAAGCGGCGCGCCTATTTTAACAAGAAGCGCTTCTATTTCTTTCGCTGTAGGAACTTCCTCTTCTATAACGGCAAGAATTTCCGCCCAATGTGAGAGGATAACTTCAAGTCTTGCCTTGTGGGATTCCACGTTATATTTCTGTTCTTTTTCTTCGAGTGCTATCATAGCTTTCGCGCCCGTACCAAGGTAAGTGGAAAGTTCTTTCTTCCACGCCTCATAGTCGAAGCTTGCGTTAAACGCGAGTGCCTTTTCCCTGTCGGGAGTTATTTTTTTCACCTGCTCGTAGATGCGCGCGGCGATAAGAGTGCCGATGGCGCACTGTATGCCGTGGAAATCCACGGGTGTGTCGAATTCAAGTCCGCGCATATCCCAAACGTGGGAAAAATAATGTTCCACCCCGGAAGCAGGACGGGAAAGTCCCGCAAATTTCATTGCAACACCGCCGATAACAAGACCCTCGAAAACGGCTTTAACGGCGTCTTCGTCGCGTTTAAGCAAGCCGTCTGCGTTGTCAACGCATTTTTTGAGCGCGCTTCTTACAAGTTCCGCAACGTACTCGCAATAATATTCGCCCGTGATGATATGTGAAATTCTCCATTCGCAGATACTGATGTATTTTGCGACCATATCTCCAATCCCCGATGTGAGCATACGGATAGGCGCATTTTTCAGTATGTCTATATCTCCGATTATAACGTCCGCGCATTTGGAACCCAGCGTTACTTTAAGCCCGTCCATTTCCATGGAAGAACTGCCCGAAGCGTAGCCGTCCATAGAAGGAGCTGTGCCGACGATAATATATTTATTGCCCGTCACGTTTGCGAGAATCTTGCCGATATCGTTTATAACTCCCGAACCAACGGCAACTATAATATCGCACGCCGCGTCGTAGTGCATAACGGCGGAACCGACAGAATGTTCGTCGGGCTTCACAACGTCGCAATTGAAAATATAAGATTTATAGGAAATTCCGTTTTCATCAAAGATCGCGGCAACCTTTTCGCCCGCGGCTTTATATGTATTTTTATCGGCAAGAAGAAACGCTTTCTTCGCGCTGTATTTTTTTATTATATCGGGAAGTCTGTTTACAGCTCCCTTTTCAACGATAACTTCGTCAATGGGCGCGGTATGTTCCTTTCCGCAAGCGCAGTCTGTTTTTACGCCAAGATCAAAAGATGTGATATCCATAATTTTTCCTCACAAAAATAAGTATTATTATATTATTTTATATCTAAATTCCCGCGTTGTCAACAGAGGTATACCCCGCTGGCATATTTTTTGAATAGCAAAGTACGCTTTTGCACACCCGCGCGTGTCATACTGAGCGGAGCCCGCCGAGATTCTTCGGCTCCACTTCGTTTCGCTCAGAATGACCACGGCGAAGCGAAGTCGAATGTATCTCGCACGATTGTTAATTTTCCCTGTTTCATCTATAATGCAAAAAAACTCCCTTTGGGGTACCTACTGTAAAGCAGAAAAACGCATCATCTACATTGGTGGTGCGTTTTTGCTTTTCAACCTACAGTTGAAAAATCTCGTTTAGGCAGTTATTGTCAAAAAAAGATCGCCGTGATATAATAAAAACACGAGGCAGGCGCCGCCTTGAAATTCGGAGGTAAATTTATGAATATTGGAAACAAAATTAAAGAATTGAGAAAGCAACGCGGCATTACTCAAGAACAACTTGCGGATAGCATAGGTGTTTCCTTTCAAGCGGTTAGCAAATGGGAAAATAATATAGCTTTGCCCGATATCACGCTTGCTCCTGCTTTGGCAAGTTATTTTGGAGTATCTATGGACATTCTTTTCGACTTCAATTTGAAGGAAATTGAAGATAAAGCATTTGCTATCGCAAAAGAAAGCTGGAAATATCGTAGTTCCGATTGGGAAAAAGCACGTAATATTATTGATGAAGGACTGAAGACATATCCTGATAATGTTATTCTTTTGATTAACAGACTTTATGTTATGAGTAGCGAGGAAACCCCCGACGAGGTTATTGCTATCGCGTTGAAAATTATTGATCTTTCTAAAGACGAAGCAATAAAATATGATGCCTGTCAATTCTTGGCGTATGCGTACAAAGCAAAAGGAGATTTTGAAAGTGCGAGAAAAGCAATCGATATCATTCCCGATATTCGTTTCTCGAATCAGAGATTGAAAGCGTCCATTTTGGAAGGAAAAGAGAAATGGGATGCGGCATGTCAAGAATTTAATGAATCTTTATATGCATTTATGTTTATCACTTATAGCATGGCAGAATGTTGCAATGAAAGAGGCGAATATAAAGAAGCTTTGGAATATTATGAGAATGCTTTGCGTGTACTCGATATTTACAAGGTAAAGGAAAGCTGGTATGGTTTCCGAGAAGGGTTCAATGAAGGAATAGCAGAGATAAAAGAAAAATCAAAATAAAAATTGCTTTTGTGCCCACAAAAGCAGTGCTTGTCAGGAAAAGCAGACGGACTTTCGAGGCGCACAAACTAATGGCTCCCTTGTGTAAAGGGAGCTGGCGCGAAGCGACTGAGGGATTGTTTTGGGAGCAAATCTAACATTTACAATCCCTCCGTCACGCTAACGCATGCCACCTCCCTTTACACAAGGGAGGCTCATTACCGCCCGACAGTACACCTTAAAAGGTGTAACACACTAACCTAAACAGGCAAGGCGCGTGAAAAGGAGTGCGAACAAAATGCTCGTACTCCTTTTGTTTTGCGGCAGGTAAAACCTGCTTTATGGAAGGCACCCTTTCGGGAGTTTTTTTGTTCAGTTCTTTATTACCTTTGAAAGGAACTCTTTAAGTCTTTCGTTCTTGGGGTTATCGAAGAATTCATCGGGAGGCGCGCTCTCTTGAATTTTTCCGTTATCAACGAAAACAACTCTCGTTGCGACCTCGCGTGCAAATCCCATTTCATGTGTTACGATAACCATCGTCATGCCCTCGTCAGCAAGCTGCTTGATGAGGTCGAGAACTTCTCCGACCATTTCGGGGTCAAGCGCGCTGGTAGGTTCATCAAAAAGCATTACTTTCGGGTTCATGGCAAGCGCGCGAATGATAGCGATACGCTGTTTCTGGCCACCCGAAAGCGTGGAAGGGTAAACGTCCTTTTTATCGTAAAGACCAATGCGTTGCAAAAGCTCCGTAGCCTTTGCTTCCGCTTCCTCTTTCGTTTTGAGCTTGAGCTGAACGGGCGCAAGCGTGAGGTTTTCCATGATAGTGAGGTTATTGAAAAGATTAAAATGCTGGAAAACCATGCCTATCTCGCGGCGGGCGAGGTTGATATCGTGCATCTGCTCCGATATCTTTTTCATCATCTTTTTGTATTCCTTGCCCTCATGCTTGGTGAGCAAGTCCTCCGCTTTTATCTTCGCAACGATATCATCGTCGGAAAGCGCGGGGTTTTCGGATTTTATTTTCGCAAAAGCTTTGGAAACTTTTATGACTTCGGGGTGAAGATACGGATCGGGTTGGGTTACGAGCTTGTCGTCAAGCCAAACCTCACCGTACGTAGGCGTTTCCAAAAGGTTCATGCAGCGCAGAAGCGTTGATTTACCGCTGCCGGATGGTCCTATAATAACTACTCTTTCGCCCTTGTCTATCTCGCAGCTTACACCGCGGAGAACGGACACTTCGCCGAATTTTTTATAAATATTCTTAACGTCTATCACTTGAACGAAGTCTCCTTTCGATTTTCTTTATAACAAATGTGAGCGCGTATACTATCGCAAGATAGAAGAGCGCGGCAACCGTCATAGGGACGATGTAGCTCGCCATATTATTACCGCTGCCTATGATCTTCGCCGCCATTGTAAGATCGTACATACCGATCATGCTGACAATGGAGGTTTCCTTAATGAGCGCGATAAGCTCGTTACCGATAGCGGGAATAACGTTTTTGATAGCCTGCGGAATAACTATACGCATCATGGTTACGTTGCCGGGAAGACCGAGCGCTCTGCCCGCCTCCGTCTGACCGATGTCAACGGAAAGGATACCCGCGCGTATGTTTTCCGCAACGTATGCACCGGAGTTTACGCCGAACGCGATAGTCGCCGTGATAATTTCCGGAAAGCCTCTGAACGTGAAAATTACATAAAACATTATGAAAAGCTGAAGTGCCATAGGTGTACCGCGAATGATGGTTATGTAAATTTTACAGAGAGCTTTCGGAATCTTCATTGCCCTGGAATCCTTGGAAATTGAAACCATAGCCACAACGGCTCCGATCACAAGACCGAGGATAGCGGCAAGAACAGATATTATAACTGTCGTTTTCAATCCTTCGAATATGGATTCCATATATTTTCCGGTCGTAAACAGTTCA
>JBGVFW010000329.1:0-3877 GCA_045121315.1 Eubacteriales bacterium | reverse complement strand
GTTTGTAACGTTTGTGAATTTTTCGGGAGTGTTCTTATAGAAATCATGGAAAACGGTCTTTTTGAGAATTTCGCTGTGGAGGGCGGAAACGCCGTTTGTAGTATGAGAACCTACAACGGAAAGATTCGCCATTCTCACCTGACCGTTAGCAATGATAGACATACGGGAAATTCTGTCCCAGTCGCCGGGGTATGCGTTCCAAAGGTCCGCGCAGAATCTGCGGTTGATCTCGCAAACGATCTGGTGGATTCTGGGCAAACGAAGACGGAAGAGGTCCTCATTCCAGCATTCAAGCGCTTCGGGAAGAACCGTGTGGTTCGTATAAGAAACCGTCTTTGTAACGATATCCCAAGCGGATTCCCAGGAGAATGAATATGTGTCCATAAAAATTCTCATAAGCTCGGGAATGCAGAGCGCGGGATGAGTATCGTTGATGTGAATAGAGTTCTTTTCTGCAAAGTTGGAAAGCGTTCCGTAAACAGCAAGGTGATCCGCAATGATATTCTGAAGAGAAGCGGAAACAAGAAAATACTGCTGTGTGAGTCGGAGTATCTTACCTTCCATATGATCGTCGGAAGGATAAAGAACTTTTGTTATCGTTTCCGCGTCTGTATTCTGTTTAACGGCCTGCATATACTGGCCCTGTGTAAACAGTTTCATGTTGAAGTTTGTTGTATCATGTGCGCGCCACAAACGCAAGTTGTTGACTGCGAAGCTGTCGTAGCCGGAAATCATCATATCATAAGGAACCGCCTGAACTTCTTCATAGTCCGTATGAACGATGTTGAGATGGTCGTCGTCCCATCTTTCCGTGAGTTTGCCGCCGAAGCGAACCGTAAACGTTTTGTCCGTTCTGGGAACGAGCCAGCTTTCGCCGGAGGGCATCCATACGTCGGGAAGCTCTACCTGGTCGCCGTCAATGATCTTCTGTTTGAAAAGACCGTATTCATAGCAGAGAGAAAATCCCGTTGCAGGATAATCGAGCGTTGTGAGCGAGTCCATAAAGCACGCTGCAAGTCTGCCCAAGCCGCCGTTGCCAAGACCCGGGTCGCGCTCCATCTCGTAAATTTCTTCGAGGTCGTAACCCATAGTCTTCAAAACTTCCGCGTATTCGCTTGCAACACCGAGGTTACGAAGGTTGTTGCGCAAGGAACGGCCTATAAGGAATTCCATGCAGAGGTAATATACGCGTTTTGCTTTGTCGTTTTTAACCGCTTTGCGGTAAGTGGATCTGCCGCTTGTGAGCATATCCTTAACAGTAAGGATAACTGCTTTATAAACCTGATCCTTGGAAGCGTCGTCAGCCGCAACACCAAAGTAGCGGGAAAGCTTATTTTCGAGCGCTTCCTTTATTTTTTGCTGTTTGAGTGAATCTGCCATTTTTTCCTCCGAATTATTGCTTTGCCGGTGATATTCTTTCGTAGAGGTCAGCATATTTGCTTGCGGACGTTCTCCACGAGAAGTCGATTTTCATAATATTTTTAACAAGTTTTTCCCAATTTTCCTTGTCCGCATACACGCCTTCGGCTTCTCTTATAACATAAAGCATATCATATGCATTATATGCGGCAAAAGTGAAACCGTTACCGCTTCTGTCCCAAGAATAAGGCTTGATAGTGTCGTAAAGGCCGCCCGTTTCGCGAACGATCGGCACGGTGCCATAGCGTGAAGCTATCATCTGCGCCAAGCCGCAAGCCTCAGATTTGGAAGGCATAAGGAACATATCCGCGCCAGCGTAAATGAGTTTTGAAAGTTTGCGGTTATACGCAAGCTTGATGCCTGCTTTGCCTGGGTGGCGCTTGCCGAATTCTTCGAAAAATCTTTCAAATCCGGGGTCGCCCGTGCCAAGGAGAACGAACTGAACGTCGTCGTTCATAAGTTCATCCGCGATGCAGCAAACGAGGTCAAAGCCCTTGTGCTCCGCAAGGCGGGAAACCATTGCGATGATCGGCACATCGGGGTTAACTTCAAGGCCAAACTCTTTCTGAAGTTCTTCCTTATCTCTCTTCTTTCCTGCAAGACCGCGGGAAGTATATGTATAAGGAATATCAAGGTCGTTTTTGGGGTTGTAAACGGCTTCGTCGATACCGTTGATGATACCGCCGATCTTATAGCCGTACTGATTGATGATATGGTGGAGTCCGTGAGAGAAATACTCTGTCTTGATCTCCTCCGCATATCTGGGGCTTACCGTCGTAACGAAATCCGCACAGACGATAGCGCCTTTGGTAAGGTTTATGTCACCGTTGTAATCAACGATGGACGCCTGGTCGTTTTTAAGACCGAATACGTCGCCGATCACGCCCATACCGTAAATGCCCTGATAGTCGATGTTGTGGATAGTGTATACCGCCTTAACATCCTTGTAACCGGGCATAAGACCGCGTTCCTGTTTGAGAACAACGACAGAGAGAGCTGTCTGCCAATCGTTCGCATGGAGGATATCCGGATAGAAGTCCACAGCCTCCATCAAGTCAAGCGCCGCGCGGGAGAAGAACGCAAAGCGTTCGGGATCGTCAAAAAATCCGTAGAGAGAGGGGCGCTTGAAATAATATTCGTTATCGAGGAAATAGTATTTAACGCCCTGCCAATCCAAGGAGTAAATGCCGCAGTACTGCTCGCGCCAAGCAAGCGTTACCATGATGCTCTTTTCGAACGTCATTTTGCGGCGCCAATCTTCGTTTACCTGACCGTAAAGCGGGATAACCACTCGCACGTCCCAATCGGGGTGAACGGACGCAAGAGATGCGGGGAGTGCGCCCAGCACGTCGCCCAAGCCTCCGGTTGCCGCGAAAGGCATCGCCTCAGAGCCGGCAAAAAGTATCTTTTTCATTATTATTACACCTCTGAATCAAAAATCAAACCATTCTTCTCTTGTCAAGATAGAAAGGAAGCGAGGGCGCTCCGGAAAGCGTTATGCCTTCGTGAATGAAAACGTTCTTATCGGAAACAACGCAGTTAAGAGATGCATTATCGCTTACGATAGTATCTTGGAAAAGAATTGAGTTTTTAACAACAGCGCCTTTACCGATACGAACGCCGCGGAAGATGATGCAGTTTTCAACTGTGCCGTCGATAACGCAGCCGTCCGCGATGAGCGAGTTTTTAACGTTCGCCGTTTCGCTGTAATACGTAGGGGGAGAGTTGCGGACTTTCGTAAGAACGGGTCTTTCCGCAACGTTGAAGAGGGAGTCGTATTTTTCGGGGTCGCTTATAAGCTCCATGTTGTGAGTGTAATACTCTTCCATGGAAGAAATAGACGCGGAATATCCTTCGTGTCTGTATATCTTATAGCTGCGGCGGTTAAGAGTTTTCATAAGGATATCCTTCGTCATGCTCTTGTAATCGTGAGCTATCGCGTCAAGCACCATCTGCTGCAAATATCTGCGGCTGCAAACGATGATGTTGAGCAGGATATCAGCCTCGCCCTCGAAATCGTTGGGATTAGCTTCTATATCTGTGATATATCCGTTTTCGTCCGCTTTAACAAGAGTATTTCTTCTTGCCGCTTCCTTCGTGAGGTTCTTTTTCTGAACCGCAAACGTCATGTCCGCGCCGCTTTCGATATGCGCGTTTACCATTTCGTTGAGGTCTACGTTGCAAACGATATCGCAGTCTGCCATAACAACGTAATCTTCTGTCATACCCGCAATGAAATGGTTGATACTCTTGAGCGCTTCAAGACGTGTGTGATAGAGCTCGTTTACGTTGTTTGCGAAAGCAGAAATGTAAGGCGGCAATATTTTGATACCACCGGAGCGGCGCGCCATGTCCCAGTCTTTACCGGAACCGATATGGTCCATAAGTGACTGATAATTGTAATGTGTGATCACGTTTGGTTCCGGTAAAGACTGGGACATGGCGCGCCGCTCCGGTG
>JBGVFW010000328.1:0-3495 GCA_045121315.1 Eubacteriales bacterium | reverse complement strand
AAAACCATCTTTGAATCCATTTAACAATCTTATTAAATTCCGACCCCGGACCTTTACTCCAATTTTCTGAACCATATTTTTGATCCAATAAATTTTTTGCATTTTGCTGTGGAGAAAGATTTGAATTAATATTATCCGAATTAACCCAACTTGGACGATCAGATGAAGTCTCTTTACCAGATTGTCTTGATTTTTTGAAATTGAAACTTTCAGCAAGTCCAATACCAACAGCTGTCACAGAAATCGCTACACCTGTCGCAACAACCGCTTGCGCAGCAACTGTTGCCGTTGCCGCACTTATTCCAACTCCCGCTAAAACCAGTGAACCTCCGCCAGTTGGTATAGCCGATAAAACAGCTAATCCAAGCAATGCCGTAGAAATACCTATTTTAAGCATTTTTTTCCATGACAAATCGCCGCTTTCATCAATTCTGTTCACAGGGTTATTGAGACAATATGTGTAAAGATTATAACTGATAAAATCGCCATTGGCACCTATCAGGCCTACGTCATCCGCATTGATAAAACGTCTAATCTCGGGATCGTAATATCTACTATTAAGATAATAAAACTCCGTATCAACATCGTAATAATACCCACGATATCTTATCGGATTCACTGCACCAATGGTGCTTGCCTCCGTGCCCGTTACACTGAACACATCACCCCAAGCATCGTAAGCGTATTCAACAAGAATTGTTCCCGCAGCATTTGCTATTGCAACAACGTCGCCTTGCAAGTTCTTGATGTAATAATACTGTGTTCCGTTATAAACGAAAGAGAACACACCGCTTTCGTCATACAAGAAGTCGATGTAATTACTGCCCCATGTCTGGCGAACTAAAAGTCCATCGGCGTAGTAATAGTCATACACCATATCACCGACGGTCTTTTGCACTCTCTGACCATCAATGTTGTACTTGTAGCTTGAAGTAACTCCACCCTTTGTCGCAGTCGCAAGCTCACGTCCATTCTGCCACGTTAAAGTGTAAGCGCTTCCATTGTAATAAGAAAGAGGATTGCCTGCGTCATCGTATGTGATGGGTACACCATTAAACGAGGTAAGGCGGTCAAGTTAAATAAAGGAGAAACTTTCTACAAGGTTGGACTATAAAAGTCCAACCTTGTATTCATAATATTTATACCTCTATATCCAGTTCGCTGCAAACATCACATAAAAAAGAACATTTCTCATCCATAGAATTCAGAGAGTTTAAAATTTTATCTTTCAGATTTGATTTTTTTTCAAGAGATAAATTATCTTGAATTCTAACCAGCATATCTGCTGCTTTGTTTCGGACTTCCCAATTGTCATTTAACAATTTTACAAGTAGGTCTATATATTCCGAATAGTCATATTCCGCTAAAGCTGTCAAGAAATTTCCTCTGTAATTTACTGTGCGAGGATCTTCTAACAGCTCGGCAAGAATAGGCACCAATCTTTTATCACCCGTTTTACATAATTCTAAAGGCAATATCAGCCAAAAATCACGATTGTCGGTTTCTTTTAGCACTTGCAGAAAAAAAGCAATATTATCTTGGTTTATAACTAAATGGTTCATTGATGAATAAACCAATTCATCAAATTCTGTTTTATCCATAGTTAATCTCCTATATTTTACTTCGGAAAAGGACTACCGAGTTCTTTCCATAACTGGAACAGGTAATCAGCAATTTCTTTGCAATCAATGTCCATTCCATAATTATATTTTCTTTTACCAACACGTTCAAACCATTTTTTAAATGCTTGATTATTTTCATAACCGTACCATTTATCTCTGGTTTTTTTAGAGCCACCACGAAATTCTTGACCTTTGTTTTTTCCGTGATTATTATTGGTTGCGTAGGTAATTCCTGATTCTATTAAACCAGTTACTGCTGATGCCGTGGAAACAATTGCTCCCGTTACAACAACTGCTTGTGCAGCAACTGTCGCTGTCGCAGCACTTATTCCCACCCCGGCTAATACAAGGGAACCGCCTCCGGTTGGAATAGCCGCCAAAACAGCTAATCCTATAACAACAGTAGAAAGCCCTATATTTAATAATGTTTGCCACGATTTGTTTCCGCTTTCATCCATTCTATTCACAGGATTATTCAAACAATACGCGTACATATTGTAACCGATAAATCCTTGACCCGTGGAAGCGTATTCATCCGCATTGATAAATCTTCTAATCTCCGGATCATAGTATCTACTATTCAGATAATAAAACTCCGTATCTACATCAAAATAGTATCCACGGTATCTTATCGGATTCACCGCACCCAGTGTGGTTGCTTCTGTACCCGTAATACTGAGAATATCACCCCAAGCATCGTAAACATATTCTACAAGAATAGTTCCTGCCGCATTTGCAATCGCTACAACATCACCTTGCAAATTCTTGATGTAATAATACTGCGTTCCGTTATAAATGAAAGAGAAAATTCCACTTTCATCATACAAGAAGTCAATATAATTACTGCCCCACGTCTGTCTTACAAGCAAGCCATCAGCATAGTAATAGTCATAAACCACGTCACCGACAGTTTTCTGCACTCGCTGACCATCAATGTTATACTTGTAGCTTGAAGTTACGCCATTTTTAGTCGCCGTTGCAAGCTCTCTGGCGTTTTGCCACGTCAGAGTGTAAGCGCTTCCATTGTAGTATGAAAGAGGGTTGCCTGCATCATCGTATGTGATGGGCACACCATTGAACGCTGTGAGCCTGTCAAGCCAAGTCGGGTCGGTGTAAGAGTAATTGATATTATATCCGCCAACATCTATGCTGCCATCAGAAAAATCATCTTCAAACACAGAACGAATATTGCCGTATGTATCATATTTGTAAAAATAGAACATTTGGGCAACGTTGTTGCACTCTAACACCAATTGTCCCTGCCCATCGTAAGCATATATCACTTCTTCTGTGCCATTCTTGAAAATCTTTTGGATATTTCCAAGATTGTCATACGTATAATTGTACCTCAGCTCGGTGTTATCAAGTGTCCATTTGAACTCGTCAATAAGAGTGGACGTTCTTGTGTCCGAGAGCATTTTGTAGCTGTACGTCTGAGTAAAATTGCCGTAGGACTTCGTGGAAAGTCGTTTGAGGTAATCGTAAGCGTAAGAAATGGTGTTTTGCGAAGAGCCGTTTTGAACGGTGAGAGAGGTGAGCGTATCGTCGGCGTCATCGTAAGCATAAGAATATATCTGCTCAAATACGCCGCCCACAGCGCCCGAAATGGTGTAATAGAGGCGCGTTGCTCTGCTCTTATCATCGTATGTGTAATAATAGAGCGAGCTTACGTCTTCTCCGATGGTCTGGTAGCTCGAAATGAGCCTACCAAGGCTATCATAATTATACCAAGTTTTCGTAGCATTGTCAACGTCCTCGACGGAATACAGGTTGCCGTCACCGCCGTAGGTGTAGAGGTATTTCGTTTCACCGTTTATCTTGATCTCTACGATACGGTCAAGCTCATCATACACATTTTCGATGTAGTTGCCGT
>JBGVFW010000327.1:0-8854 GCA_045121315.1 Eubacteriales bacterium | reverse complement strand
AGATTGTTTACCGTGTAAAATACACGGGTATCGTTTTTTGCGCTCATTTTTTGCAAAAAATATATTGAGCGACTTTACATAGCGCAAAAAACGATAGAAAAATTATGAAAAATCACAAGGAAAGGAGTCTTCGCGCGCGTGCGCGGAGAAAAGTAAGGTTTTAGAATGGCAAAAGCAAAACTAAAAAAACTGCGCGTAATTCCTCTTGGCGGTCTTGGCGAAATAGGCAAGAACATCACCGCTTTGGAATACGGCGATAATATAATCGTTATAGACTGCGGTCTTGGTTTCCCGAACGACGATATGCTCGGTATAGACCTCGTTGTGCCGGACGTAACGTATTTGCAGAACAATATACAGAAAGTAAAGGGTATCGTGCTCACACACGGGCATGAGGACCACATCGGCGCGCTTCCGTACGTGCTCCAAAAGCTCCCCGTTCCCGTTTACGGAACGAAGCTCACGCTCGGAATAATCCTCAATAAATTGGCTGAGCATACGTTTGAAACCGTTCCCGAGCTCAACTGCGTGAGCGCGGGAGATAAGATAAAGCTCGGCGTTTTTGAAATCGAATTTATCAGAGTGAACCACTCCATAGCGGACTCCGTTTGTCTTGCGATAAAGACACCTGTGGGCATGGTAGTTCATTCGGGCGACTTTAAAATAGACGCGACACCCGTAGACGGCGAGATGATAGACCTCACGCGTCTTGGCGAGATAGGCAGAGCGGGCGTAAAGCTTCTCATGTGCGAATCCACGAATGTGGAACGCGAGGGTTACACTCATTCAGAACGCAGAGTGGGTGAATCTCTCGTAAAATATTTCGACGAATATAAAAACAAGAGAATTATCATCTCCACATTCTCCTCTAACGTTCACCGCGTTCAGCAGGTAATAGATATCGCCGTTAAATACGGCAGAAAAGTTGCCATCACGGGCAGAAGCATGATAAATGTCATCGGCGCGGCAAAAGAGCTTGACTACATGAACATTCCGAACGGCACACTTATTGATATCGCGGATATCAAACGTTATCCGCCGTCAAAAATAGTTATCGTTTCCACGGGCAGCCAAGGAGAACCCATGAGTGCGCTTTACCGCATGGCATTCAATATGCACGATAAAGTTGAGGTCAAGACGGATGACGTCGTTATCATCAGCGCGTCGGCTATCCCCGGCAATGAAAAATTTGTTGGCAACATCATAAACGAGCTTTATAAAAAAGGTGTTACAGTTCTTTCGGACTCTACGGCGGAGGTTCACGTTTCGGGTCATGCTTGCAGAGAAGAACTTAAAATATTCCACGCACTTATAAAGCCCGAATATTTCATGCCTGTTCATGGAGAAGCAAGACACCTTCACGTTCACAAGGAGCTTGCGGAGCATATGGGTATGCCCGCCTCCAACATTTTCGTGGGAGATATAGGCAAAGTGCTTGAAATAGACGCGAAGGGCGCGCGCTTTGTCGGTGCGGTTCCTGCGGGTATCGTTCTTGTTGACGGTTACGGCGTGGGCGATGTTGGCAACGTGGTTTTGCGTGACAGAAAGATACTTTCCTCCGACGGTATGATAACGATCGTTGCGGTCATAGACTCCACATACAGCGAGATAGTATCCGGCCCTGAGGTAATTTCGCGAGGTTTCGTTTACGCAAAAGAATCCGAAGCGCTTATCGACAGCATCAAGACTATCGCGCGCGATACGATAAACATTTGCTTTGACCGCGGCAACGATTGGAGCCAGATGAAATTCAAGATAAAAGATGAGGTTGCGAAGTTTGTAAATCAGCAAACGAAGCGCAAACCGATGATCGTGCCGATTATAATGGAAATATAAAACAAAACAGACTGCGAAAAGCAGTCTATTTTGTTTTTGAAATTATTATATTAAACTTTTTCTCGGTTTCGAGAAAAAGTTATAAAAAGAGAAAAAGTTCTTCGCTTTATCTGCTTGTTCTGCTGAGAACATAGGGGTGTTCGGCTTCCCACGAAGCAGACATCGCGGAACCGCGCTGAGGTCAGTCAAATTCTGATTTGAAGCAAAAGCACGTGTTAATATAAAGAAAAGCGCGAATATAATAAATTACTTTTTGCTTTATTTTTTAAAATCCGAAATATTTTTTACGCAGTGCAGGGACTTTATCTTTGATCTTTTTTAGCTCGTTTGCGGCGCTTTTATTGCCTAGCGCATATTCTCGCATGAGGGCGCCGTCACTCTCGCAGAGCTTATCGTGCAGAGGAAAATAATTTTCCATGAGGAAGCACGCATATTTGATGAGGCGGAAGTGCCCGACATATCTTTTTTCTGCACAGGTGCCGTCCACGGCGACAGAATATCCGTCCTTTACCGCTCCGACTATTGCGTCGCGCGTGTTTTCTTTTGCAAAAACTATTGTATTTGCAACGAGTCTGTTTCCGTTTGCTTCTGTTGAACCGTGCGTATCCGTCGTGCCGACAACAGGAAAATCTATTCCGCGGGCGCGCATTTCATAATAGAGCGCGGTTTGAAATCCGTTCTGGCGGTAATAGCTTTCGCCGCCCAAGACCTCGAACGCATCGAACGGGTGAACCGTGAGCATATATTCCGTAAAGCTTTCGGGGACCTGATAAACGTCGGATATCCAGTATGGATGGCAGAAAATTCCCAGACCGCCCGCTTTGCGTATCTGCTCGAAAGTCCAAGCGCAGGAGCCGAAATCGCGTTTTTCCACGCCTTCGGGAATTTCGTATTTTTCAGCCGCCGCAAGGCACGCGGCGTGGTATTCTTCCTCGCTCAAAATATCGGGAACATTTTGGGCGTTCGGCATAGCTCTGCGCGAAAGTTCTGTTCCGTCCGCGTTTTGGGGAGATTTTTCATAGAGCGCGTTCACACTGAAGCTGCCGCCGAAATTGACGATATGTACATCCGTATCGGGGAGCTGAACCTCCTCTCCGGGGTAGATCTTCATATCAAGAGGAATATCTTTAAATTCTTCTATAAGCATAAGAGAGGGGTAATAGCGCCTATGGTCCGTTATCGCCATAAAGTCATAGCCGTATCCGCGGTAGTTCGCGGCAACAATGTCGGGCGCTTCCTTGCCGTCAGAATGGCAGGTGTGCATATGCATATCTCCGAAATATGCGTATTTGCCGTAAAGGTCCTCGTCAACGGCATAGACTGCGAGCTTTACTATAACTTTTTTATCCGCGCCCATAATTCTGACGGAATATTCGCCCTCTTCGGGAAATACGGGTCTTATGCAAAGCTCACCGTTTTTATTTGGCATGGTGTAAAAATCAAAAACATTGTTTCTTTCTTTATAGTTGTAAAACGCGCCTTGGCTCATGGGCATGATGCGTATGTGGTACGTTTCCTTGGCAAAAGCGACGTGCGCGCCAAGCGGCTTTATTGTGAGCTGCCCCTCTTTTCCCGCGGGAAAAACCTTTGGGTATATATCGTAATTCAAAAGTTCTGTTTTCAAAATACGCCTCCTGAAAATATTGTTTTGTATAAAACAATTATGATTAAAAATATTATACTACAAAAAAAGCGGAGAAACAATATCTCCGCTTTTTTCTTACTTATTTGTTTCACAAGTGAAATATTCGCTCACACTATAATTGTGCTTACCCAAAATATACATCGCAGCAAGCACCATATAAGCCGCAATTCCGCAATGGCCGCTTATCTTATAACCCGATTTTCCATATCTCGTCTCGGAAACAAAGTCAATTATCCTGTTTTCCGTAAACAAAAGCAAAAGCTCGTTAAGGCGGTGAAGCTCAATTCCCGTTTTTTCGATAATTTCGCTCTTGGGCATAGCTTTTTCGCAGTTAAGCGTGGAAATAAGCCTTGCGCCGTCCTGCGAAGCTATCTCTTTTATAACTTCAGCAATATTTTCGGAAGTCTCACCAAGTCCTTTTATAAGGTCGGCGCGCACGACCGCCGCAACACCGGCATCATCCCATATCTTCGTGCCGTAGCTGCCGCAAATGCGTGTGTTGCCATACGCCTTTGCATCCTGTTGCTTTTCTCTGTCGCCTATCTCGATGAAGAAAATACCCTTCCACATCTGCCAAAGGTCGTGTCCAAGCTCTATATGCAGATTTTGACCGTATCTGTCCTTCACGCCCGCAGCGTTTGCCCAAACGAACTCCGTGCCAAGCTGTTCTATCCTGCTTGCAACTGAATTTATATCTCCGCTGTTCTGTGTATCGAGCAAAACGTCTGCGGAAAGAGAGTAAACGTCGCTTATCGCCTTTAAATTAAAGCAATCGGGAAGGCATTCTCCTGCCTCCCATTTAGAGATAGTCTGCGCGGAAACGCCTATTTTTTCCGCTACCTCTTCCTGTGTAAAACCGAGGTTCTTTCTGTGGTTGCGAAGTTTTTCGCCAAATATTTTTTGATCGAGCATTGTTATATCCTCCTGTATAAATTCGAGATAGCTATCTTGTGATTTCAGTATATCACGCATATATTCAACTTACAATAGTATGAATGTTGAGTTTTTATCGCAAAGCACAACCTACGATTGAATTTATATAATCACCGAAGTTTGCGCTTTTCATATAATGTAGTAGTTTTAACTTTGGAGGTGCAATTTATATGGATACGACAAATCCCGAAAAATCTTACGGCAGGTTCGGCGTGCGCGCTTTTGCGGCAAATTCCGCCTATCCTGTGGAAAACGCGCTCGTCATCGTCCGCACGAAGAAGGGCGACGGCACGCCCGTGACCGTGGCAGTGCTTGAAACCGACGAAAGCGGAAAAACTCCGCTCATACTCCTTGAAACTCCGCCGAAATCGCTTTCTCTTTCGCCCGATGCGGACGGAGTTCCCTATGCGCTCTATGACGCGGAGGTTTCTCACCCGAATTTTTACACCGTCGTTACGCGCGATTTGCAGATATACCCTGACACAACGTCAATTCTTCCTGTGAATATGCTTCCGCTCCCCGACACGAGCGGGACAGAAAAATATCCTTCCGACAACGTAATAATAAGCGGCGGCGAAAACGCGCCGAACCTCTAAGGCGGAGGAGAAAAATGGCTAATCTACCCGTCATACCCGAATATATAACCGTACATCTGGGTCCTGCAGGCTCCAACGCGCAGAACGTGACCGTCAGTTTTATAGACTACATAAAAAATGTTGCGTCAAGCGAAATATACCCGACGTGGCCCGAAAACGCTCTGCGCGCCAACATCTACGCGCAGATATCATTCGCGCTCAACAGAATTTACACGGAATATTACCGCTCCCGCGGATACGATTTCGACATCACAAATTCGACGGCGACGGATCAATCCTTTGTCTATGGGCGTGACATTTTCGAAAATATCAGCGATATTGTAGACGAGATATTCAACGATTACATAGCGCGCCAAGGCTTTGTGGAGCCGCTTTACGCGCTCTATTGCAGCGGAACGACCGTCACATGCGAGGGGCTTTCACAATGGGGGAGCGTTGACCTTGCGGAGCAGGGATATATACCTTACGACATTCTGCGCTATTATTACGGCGATAACATCAACATAATCATGGACGCGCAGATTGAAAACGTTACGGAATCTTACCCCGGCGTGCCTCTGCGATTAAGCTCTGCGGGAAACGATGTGCGCACCGTACAGACAAGACTTAACCGCATTTCCGCAAACTATCCCGCAATACCTAAGATATCCAACCCGGACGGCATTTTTTCCACGGAAACAGAGGACGCCGTGATCGCTTTTCAAGAGATTTTCGATCTTACGCCCGATGGAATTGTGGGAAAAGCAACGTGGTATAAAATACAGGCTATTTACAACGCCGTGAAAAAGCTCAATGAACTGGAAAGCGAGGGACTTTCGCTTTCCGATGTTTCAAAGCAATTTTCGGGGACGCTCACGCTTGGCAGTACGGGGCTGGAGGTCAGCGTTGTGCAATATTACCTCAACACGATAGCGAATTTTAATCCGAAGATTCCCTCCGTTCCTTTTAACGGAGTTTACGATGAGCAGACGAGAGATGCCGTGACGGCGTTTCAGCGCGAATACGGCTTGCCGCAAACGGGGGAGGTAAACGAGGAAACGTGGAACAAAATGGCGAGCGTTTACCTCGGCATGGTGGAAAGCGCGGGCGGCATGGGAACGTCGGCGGAGCTTTTCCCCGGAACGCTTTTGAACCTTGGTTCCTCCGGAGAGGACGTCGAGCTTTTGCAGACGTATCTCAATGTGGTGGCGCAGGTCTATACGGAGATACCGCAGATTAGCGTGAGCGGAAACTTTGATGCGGCGACGCAGAACGCTGTGCGAATTTTCCAGAGAGTTTTCGGCATACCCGAAAGCGGTATCGTCGGCCCCGTGACGTGGGATATACTCACGGAAAAATACAACGAGATAGAAAACGGCAAGATACGCGCCGAGTATCAATATCCCGGCGACATAACCACATAACGGAGGGAACACTTATGGCAGAACCCAGAAAAGAAATATACGAGCTTCAATATATGCTTCGCAAAATATCTCAGATAACGGGCGAGATAGCGCTGCTCACGCCCGACGGCATTTACGACGATAAAACGCGCGAGGTTGTGCGTGATTTTCAGCGCCAAAACTCGCTTGACCCTACGGGAAACGTAAATAAGGAAACATGGGACGCTATCTTCGAAAAATACAAGGAAAGCGTTTACTCCACGTCCGTAGGGGAGCCGATATATCCATTCACGGACCCCTCCTATAACTCCGCCATAGGAGAGAGAAGCGACATCATCATGCTTATGCAGCTCATCCTTTCCGCGCTTTCCGTGGTGTACGATGATTTTGAGGATATCGCCATAACGGGAGTGAACGATGAACAGACGGTGAGCGCCGTCAAGCGTTTTCAGGGATACCACGGCCTGCCGCAGACGGGCGTGCTCGATAAGAGGACGTGGGACGCCGCGGCGAAGAGCTTCAATGCGTACTACAATCATCCAAATTATACGTCTTGACGTGTAATTTGGGTGGACTCAAGACCGCGCAAGCGGTCTTGAGTTATTATATTCAACTTTTTCTCGAAACCGAGAAAAAGTTGCAAAAAGAGAAAAAAGTCCTTTCCTCTACTCGCTTGTGCGAAGAAAAAGTAAGGGCGATTGCGACTCCCCGAGCAGTTTTCACTGCGCAAAAACTACTCGGAACCGCGTCGCAGGTCATTCAATATCGGATTTAAACTTAAAACGCGTGAATATTTTTATTGTGAATTTGATTTATTCTCGCGCGTTTAAGCCAAAGTCAGATTTTGACGGATATCGGCGAGGTTCCTGCGAACATAGCTTATACCCCTTGGGAGTTTGCACAAATTTTTTAAGAAAAGCGGTAATACAATAATTCACAAAGAACGCTTGCAGCGTTCTTTCGCAGGCAAAACAAAAAGCAGACCCTATAAAGGTCTGCTTTTGTTTGCCTACGTAACTTAGATAAGTTCTTTAACTGTAGCGTCTTTACCAACTTTATCACGAACGTAGTAGAGTTTCGCACGGCGAACTTTACCACGACGAGTAACTTTAACAGCTACAACGTTGGGAGAATGGATCGGGAAAGTCTTTTCAACACCAACACCGTAAGAGATCTTTCTTACTGTGAATGTTTCGGAGATACCGCCGTTTTTCTTAGCGATTACAAGACCGCTGAAAAACTGGATACGTTCTCTCGTACCTTCTTTGATCTTATTCTGAACTTCAACTGTGTCACCAATATTGAACTGGGGCACTTCTGTTTTTAATTGCTCGTTTACAAAAGCCTGAATTTTATCCATGATGGCTTCCTCCCTAAAAAATAAATACCGAAACGTTCATGCGAGCATGCAGCGGACCGTATCGTTGTCATGTCATAGCACAACATTGAAAATTATATCATTATTACATAAAAAAATCAATAGTTTTTTTGAAAAAATACCTCCCGCATAAAACTTTTTTTGCGGAGAATAATAAAAACGAATTCTATTTATGAAAATGCGGTGATGATTTTGGAAGAAAACGCTTTTAATTTTTTGAAAAGGGATGTCGAGGCTCATTTCCACGGCATGTCGGATTTTACCGTGCGCGAGCTTTGCTTTGATACGGAGAAGTTCTTCATATATTATATAAGCAACCACAGCTCAAAGGAAATGATAGGAAGGTTCGTCATCTCACCGATATCGGAGGCATATCTGCGCGGTGGAGAGGAAAATCCAATAGACGGAATTGTAACCAACGGTGGATTCCGCGCGGCAAAAAGCGTGGAAGAATCGGTGGATGCCGTGCTTTCGGGCAATTCCCTGCTTCTTTTCGCGGGAATGGCGGACGGCGTTTGCGGATATATCTGCTACACGCGAAACGAGGAGGGCAGGGGAAACAACGAACCCGACACGGAAAACGTTATCCGCGGCCCGCACGATGGCTTTAACGAAAGTGCGGAGCAAAGCGCGATGCTTTTGCGTCGCCGCATAAAAAGTGAACGCCTTAAAAGCGAGAAGATGACGCTCGGCACGCTCACGAAAACGGACGTTATCCTCATGTACGTCGAAGGGCTTGTAAACGAGCGCTCTCTCTTTCTTTTAAAGGAGAGACTCTCGGCTATACGCGCGGACGCGCTGATAGATTCTGGCAGCGTGGAGATGTATATTCAGGACGGGGATCATGCGCTTTACCCTACGGTGGGAAATTCCGAACGCCCGGACAAGGTCGCAGGGAAGATACTGGAGGGAAGGATCGCCGTTATCGTGGACGGTTCCCCCGTGGTGCTGACGGTGCCGTATCTTTTTTGCGAGGGGCTTCAGGTTTCGGAAGATTACGCGAAAAGCACGTTTTTTGCCACGTTTGTGCGCGGTCTGCGCTTTGTTTCGCTTCTTTTTGCGCTGTATCTGCCCGCGCTTTTCA
>JBGVFW010000326.1:0-6378 GCA_045121315.1 Eubacteriales bacterium | reverse complement strand
ATTTCCGTTTCAGCAGGCGGCGAGGTTTCGGCGCTTTCGCCGCTGCTTTCTGTAGAAAGAGTGAAAAGGTGAAGCAAAAACTGCACCTTTCATCGCCGCAAGGATTCATGGGGGACCCGAATGGACTTTGCTTTTTCGGCGGTAAATATCACGTCTGCTTTCAGCATTACCCCGATGATGCAGAACGGCGCGGGCGGACGCGCTGGGGGCATTTTGAAAGCAAAGACCTTATCTCTTGGCGCTATACGGGGGCAGTCATAACGCCTGACACCGCTTGGGAGCGTGACGGAGCGTACTCCGGCTGTGCGGTGGCGGGGAAAGATAAAATTGAGTTTTTCTACACGGGCAACGTCAAGGAATCCGGCGAGCACGATTATATAAAAAGCGGCAGGCACGCCTATGTTCTGTACGCCGAAAGCCGAGACGGCGTGACGGTGAGCGGCAAAAAAATGCTCCTTTCAAATGCGGATTATCCGTTTTTCTGTTCATGCCATGTGCGCGATCCCGCCGTGTTCTTTGAGGGCGGCGTGCGCAAGATGGTGCTTGGCGTGCGTACGCTTGACGATGTGGGTTGCGCGCTGTTTTACCGCGAGGACGCGGAAAAATGGACGCTTGAAAAGGCGCTTTCGAAACCCAATTTCGGATATATGTGGGAATGTCCGAATGTTTTTGAGTTTTGCGGGCAAAAATATCTTTCGATATGTCCGCAGGGCGCGCCGCGCGGCGAATTCGAGCGGCAAAATGAAAACGGTGCGGGATATTTTCCAATGGCGGTAGATTTGGGCGAATACTGCGAATGGGACAGCGGCTTTGATTTTTACGCTCCGCAGACTTTCCGTGCGCCGGATGCCAGAGTTCTCTTGCTCGCGTGGATGGGCGTGCCGAACGCGCCGTATGATACGCCTGCTGAAAACTGCCTTACTTTCCCGCGCGAGCTTTCGTTTGCCGACGGCTCGGTTTTGCAAAACCCCGCGCGGGAGATAATTTCCTTGCGTAGAAACGGCGTGAACTTGGAGCGTGGCGAGCGTGCTGAGGTAAACTTTCCGTTCGATATGGAGTTTTGCGCCGAGAGCGATTTTAAAATCCGCTTTTGCGGAGCGGAGATGAAGTATGAGAGCGGCGTTTTCTCACTTTCGTTTGAGGGGAATGTCGGCGCGGGTAGAGATGTGCGGCACACAAAGATTTTCCCGTGCGACAACGTGCGTGTTATCGCGGATGCTTCAAGCATAGAGGTTTTTCTTGCGGGTGGAAGAAAAACTGTGAGTACGCGCTTTTTTCCCCGGAGTATACGCACGGATGTAAGCGTGCTCGGCGGACGGGCGCATATATGGGAGCTTGCGGAAATATCTGTTTTGTAAACTTTCGCTCTTATCTGCAAGGCGAAGCCTTGATTATTTACGGAGGTTTTTATGAATGACACACTTATATCTATTGGAGAGGCGCTTATAGATTTTATACCGAACAAAAGCGGTTGCGATTTTGGCGAGGTTTCGGGGTTTTATCCCATGCCGGGAGGTGCTCCTGCTAACGTCTGTGCTGCTTTTGCACGGCTCGGCGGCAAATCTCGCCTCATAACAAAACTCGGGCGCGACCCGTTCGGCACGAAGATCGTGCGCGAGCTTGATGCGTGCGGAGTGGAAACCTGCGCTGTGAGCTTTACCGATGAAGCGAACACGGCGCTCGCTTTCGTCAGCATAGGCGAGGATGGCGAACGCACATTTGCTTTCTACCGCAGTCCCAGCGCGGATATGCTTCTTTCGGCACAGGAACTGCGCGAGGAATATTTTACGGACGCATATGCGCTGCATTTTTGCAGTGTGTCGCTCGGAGATTTTCCTATGCGCGGCGCACACGAACATGCGATAAATATGGCGAAGGAGCGCGGCGCGCTGATAAGTTTTGACCCTAACCTGCGTTTCCCGCTCTGGCGCGACAAAAACGCTCTTCGTCAGACGGTGCTTGAATTTTGTCCGCGAGCAAACGTTTTAAAATTTTCGGAGGACGAGCTTGCATTTGTCAGCGAGGAGAAAGATGTTAAAAGCGCGGCAAAATATCTCTTGGGAGGGGAAAGCAAACTGCTCGTCTGCACGTGCGGCGAGCGCGGAGCAGTTGCTTTTACGGAAAAGCTCACCGTGGAAAGCGCGGGGGTGAAAGTTACTACAAGGGATACGACCGGTGCGGGCGACGGCTTTATCGGAGCTTTTTTGTGGAAACTCAAAGAATGTGGCGTATGTGCGGAGAATATCGAGGATATCAAAGAGAGCACGCTTAAGGTTTGCCTTGATTTTGCAAATCGTTTCGGCGCAGTGAGCGTGACCGGCGCAGGCGCGATAAACTCCTACCACGCGTGGGAAGAAAATGAAATTTGAAGGGGGAATCTTATGAAAACGTTTACTTATACGTTGAAGGACGGCGTGGGCATACACGCGCGCCCCGCAGGACTTATCGTAAATCTTGCTAAAAATTACGAAAGCGAAATAAACGTGGAAAAAGGCGGCAAGGGCGCGAGCGCGAAAAAACTTATGGCTCTTATGAGCCTTGGCGTAAAACGCGGCGAAACCGTTATTGTAAGCGCCCAAGGTGCGGATGAAGCGGCGGCGATCTCCGCTATGGAAGAATTTTTTAAAGCAAATCTTTAAATTTAACTTGGAGGCGTTATGAAATTTTACGGTAAAGGCGTGGGCGGCGGAATTGCCATAGGAAAAATATCTTTTCTTGAAACGGAAAAAGCGAGTGTGCGTCGATACCGTGCGCAGGATGCCGCGGCAGAGAGCGCGCGCTTTTGCCGCGCGCTGGAGGAAGCTGAGAAAGAACTGCTCTCTCTTTGCGAAAAGGCGAAGCGCGAAGCAGGACAGGAGAGTGCTGCGATCTTGGAAATACACGCAATGATGGTGCGGGATGATGACTTTTTCGAATACGCGCGGGAGCTTATCGAGCGTGAGCGCGTGAATGCGGAATACGCTGTTTGGAAGGCAGGGGAACATTTTGCTGCCACTTTTGCCGAAATGGAGGACAAATATATGCGCGAACGCTCCGCGGACGTGCGCGACGTTTCACGAAGAATAATATCTCATCTTTCGGGAAAATCTAATTTTTCTGGTGTTGGCGGGGAGAACGTGATAATCTTCGCACAGGATATACCGCCAAGCTTTATGCTTTCACTTGACAAAAGCCGCGTTTTGGGAATCGTGACGGCGCGCGGAACGGAAAATTCTCACACAGCGATCTTAGCGTGCAGTATGAATATTCCCGCCGTTGTGGGCGCGGGCGAGCTTATAGTTTCCCGCGCGAAAAACGGCATGACCGCCGCGCTCGACGCCGCAGAGGGCGAGGTCTACCTCGAGCCCGATGAGCAAACGGTTTCCGCTTTACGCGAAAAACAGCGTGAATACGAAGCGAACGAAGCGCGTTTACTTTCCCTTCGCGGCAAGGAAAATGTCACGCTCGACGGCAGAAAGATAGATATCTTTGCAAACATCGACGGCGAGGGAAGCATAAGAGATGCGCTCGAATGTGACGCGGGGGGGATAGGTCTTTTCAGAAGCGAATTTCTTTATCTTGAAAAAAATAAACTGCCCTCTGAAGAGGAGCAGTTTGAGGAATACCGCCGAGTGCTGGAAGGTATGACGGGCAGAAAAGTGGTTATCCGCACGTTTGACATAGGAGCGGACAAAAACGCGCCGTGTTTTGAACTTGAAAAAGAGGAAAACCCCGCGCTTGGTGTGAGAGGTATTCGCTTG
The DNA here is from genome assembly GCA_045121315.1 of Eubacteriales bacterium. Lineage (GTDB taxonomy): Bacteria > Bacillota > Clostridia > Oscillospirales > CAG-272 > UMGS731. The sequence goes on along the minus strand of JBGVFW010000326.1, from coordinate 2,638 downwards.
GGACTTTTGCGACGCGACGCGATGAAAACTCAGCTTCGCGCGCTTTACCGCGCTTCGGCTTACGGGAAACTTGCCGTTATGTTTCCTATGATAAGCACGGCTTTTGAGGTTGAAGATTCTATTGCCCTTTGCGAAGAGGTCAAGCGAGAGCTTGCGCAAAACGGCGTTCCGTATGACGAAAACATGGAAATAGGCGTGATGATAGAAACGCCCGCCGCCGCGATAATGAGCGAAGAGCTTGCTCGGCACGTCGATTTTTTCAGCATAGGCACAAACGATCTTACGCAATATACGCTCGCATGCGACAGGCAAAACCCGCGCCTTTTGCGCTATTTTGAGCGCGAGACGCATTACGAAGCTGTAATGCGTCTTGTCGACTACGCGGCGCAGAGCGCGCACAAGCACGGCGCGTGGATAGGCGTTTGCGGGTCTCTTGCCGCGAATACGGATTTTACGGAAGTGTTTCTCCATATGGGCGTGGACGAACTTTCAGTTCCACCCGCTGCAGTGCTCAAAATAAGAGAAAAGGTTAGAAGCATACGCGTTGGTGGAGAGTGAGATTAACCTCATCGCAACATTTTTCATATGTTTCAAGTAAGTTGTTTTGCGAATCATTTAAACTTTCACGAAACGTTTTGCGGCTTTTTATAATAAAATCCCCTGCTTCTTTTAGTTCCGGGTTTACGGTGCTGTGTTCTGCGGAAACGAGTTCTCCGTTCCAAATTCTTTTAGTAATTTGTACATTTTAATATGAAACAGGCAAGCAAATGATGGGTATAGATAAATACATTAAACTTGCAAGGTTCTACAACGTCAGCTTGGATTATATAACTGGTTTGATAGATACGCCGAAAAATTTATATTGATAAAAAACAAGACCGCGAAAGCGGTCTTGTTCCATTTCATTCTGGTAAATGTGTCATTGTTTCATCAACGAATTCGGAGATGGGACGTTTCCCGACACCCATGATCGTTGTGTCAAGAACTCCGTATGTGGGGGCTTTCCAATACTCGTCGATGCCTGCTTCGCCGAGTATCATACCGACGATAGAGCCGACCGTTGCGCCGTTGCAGTCTGTGTCAAATCCCGTTTCAACGGACATTCAAATAGACTTGCCGTAGTCCTTGTTGCCGTAGAGGAGGGAAGCAACAACGATGAGCGCGTTTGATATTGTATGAGTCCAATCGTGAACATTTCTATTATCCCACGCTGCGTGGATATCTTCGAACGCTTCTTCCTTTGTTACGCCCGCGTCGTATCTTTCGATAAGGCGGATGATGGCTTCATAAAGTCTGGATGTTGCGGGAATCTGTGCAAGACCGCCGTAGATAACGTCTTTTACATTATCTGTCACAGCGGCGCAGGCGAGCATTGCGGCAACGAACATTTCGCCGTAGATTCCGTTTTTAACATGAGAGATAGAAGCATCTCTCCATGCCATCTCGGCGGCGAGCTCGGGGTTGCCGGGGTTTATATAACCGAAATAGTCTCCGCGTATCTGCGCGCCGATCCATTCGCGGTAGGGGTTTTTGTAAACCGCAGAAACGGGAGGCTGATAACCTTTTATATAATTGAGGAGTGCTGTTTTTTCTGCCGTGTAATATGATGGCATGGGCTGGCGCTGCATCCAATATTCAAGCACGTCTTTCGGCGTGAAATCTCTGCCGCATTTGCGAATGATGACCTGAGCGAGAGCGACGTAGTTTGTGTCGTCGTCCCAATAAGCGCAGCCGTCTGTTTCGTCTGCAAGGCAACTTGTGCGGATAGTGCTCTTATATTTTATATCGGCGCGGCAGATGTAGCGGTGCATGGGAAAGTTTCCCGCGTCTTTGAGGAACTGCTCAAGCACATCTCTTTTTGTTCCTTCGGCGGGCTTGCCCAAAAGGCAGCCGCAGATTCTGCCGTACCATGCGCCAGAAATTTTTTCTTTGAGAGCATCGCGGCTTTTGGGAGCTGTCATTTTGAATTCATAAGGCTTGCGGAGCGCTTTTATGCTTTCGAGGTCGGAAGGTTCGTTGTATTTATAGTCTGCGCGCATTTCTGCGTTTTCTACGATCTTATAGAGTACGTCCGCCATAGAGGCTTTGTATTCGCTGTTTGCCATATTGGCAACGGTGTCGAAAACTTCTTTGTATTGTTCGATGTCAAGACCTTCTTCGTAAGATTGACGGTATTCCGTGCTAAGGTCTCTGAAATATCCCTCGTGGGTAAGCTCAAGGTCGGGGGAGATTTTGAATTGATTGTTGTAAGACATATAAATTTCTCCTTTTGTTTTTTTGCGTTTACTCAAAGTATAGCAAAAAAATGGGTTTTGTCAAGAGTTAAAATAAAAGCTCGCGCCGAAAGCGCGAGCTTTGTAAAAATCAGAGAAGATCTTCGGGCATATGACCCATTGTTTTGTCAACGAGTTTTTCGATGGGTTCTCTGTCTGCCCACATGATAGTCGTATCGAGGATACCGTGCGTGGGTTTCTTCCAATATTCGTCGATGCCTGCTTCGCCGTTGCGGATACCGATGATGGAACCGACAGTTGCACCATTGCAGTCTGTATCAAAGCCTGTTTCAACGGACATACAGATAGATTTACCGAAGTCGCCTTCGCCGTAGAGGAGGGAAGCAACAACGATGAGCGCATTG
>JBGVFW010000325.1:0-1208 GCA_045121315.1 Eubacteriales bacterium | reverse complement strand
ATAGAACAAACACCGCGGTGAAAATCACATTTCAAGGTGGAAAGTCCGATCTCAAAGCCAAGTCCGCGCATTTTCACATAGCTTTCGCGGAGCGTCCAAAGACGGCAAAAGGCTTCGTTGGGATTTGGCGACATGAGAACGGCGGCGTGTTCCTTGACGGAAAGAAAACGATTCGCCATCGCCATCACCTCATGGGGTTTGCTGATCTGCTCGATATCGACACCGCAAGGTATGTCGGAAACGGTGCAAACGGCAATATTTGCGCTATGAGAGAGATTAAAATGCACCTCGGGATGCTCGGGGAGATAGGGTTTTCCGTGGTCATCGACGGCGATTTTCACGTTTTCAAGATCAAGTGCGTTTTTGAGCGCGGCGCGAATAAGAAGCTCACCTGCAAGGAGAGAGGCTTTTGTTTCTGCGCGTTTGGCGGTTTGGATGCGTTCCTGCTTGGCTTCGGAGATTTCGGAAATACGTGTGTTTATGGCTTCTTCCGTATAAAAATCGGAGAAATTTGTGTAATAGGTCTTGGCGTAGGACATGAGAGGATCCTTTCTTTTTCTGCTTTTGTATCAGTATAACATAAATTGTTTTTATTGTCTATACGTACTTTTTTCTTTTTGAAAGAAAATACGACGTTCTTTTCTTGTGCAAAACAAGAAAAGAACCAAAAGAAATTTGCAAGCCATATTACGAACAAATCTAGCCCCTACTTTAGTTAGCATAAAGTCTGAAGAGCATCGAAATGCTCACTTTGTTCGCAGGGTAAATTCCGCTTGACCGAAGCGCAGACTTTACCTCTTAGCGCCATCGGCTCCCCGCACGGATTCTCAATGAACGAGTTCATTGAGCCCTCCGCCGGCGTCGGCTACGGGACATCACGGCGGAACCACCGCCGAACGAAAGCCGACATCTAAAATTTATGTTTGACGGCGCTTTAGCGCCGTTCGGCAAGCGCTTTTTTCACTGAGCGCGAGCACGCCCGCAAACTATCAGCTTCGCCCACATGAATTACGCGACCTTGAACGAAAGCGACGATACAACCGCGTTCTTTGAGGCGGGTGATAGCCGATAGGAGAACGCGAAAGCGAGCTTTCAGAGTCTATAAGCGATAAAACCGCAGGTTTTTTGCTTCTTTTTGCAACTTTTTCTTTCAAAAAGAAAAAGTTGAGATATTTGATACAGGAACAAGAATCGAAAAAAATATAAAA
>JBGVFW010000324.1:0-3910 GCA_045121315.1 Eubacteriales bacterium | reverse complement strand
ACGCGATAAAGGAGGACGGCTCGCCCGTTTATCCTCAGACCGGACCACGCTCCGGCAATGGTTTTTGCACTCAATGCGGAAAAAGCGTAGTTTACGGCGTTGACCGTTTCTGCTCCGGCTGCGGCAAAAAGCTCGATTGACAACAAAAAACTTTGTCTGCACACAGGCAGCCTGCTCAGCGGGTTGCCTGTGTGTCAATTTTTTTCGCTCAAAAGGGATAATTCGTCATTTTTACTATTGCCGTTACAATTAAATTGTGCTATTATTATTGTATCTTATCAGCAACCGACTAATGAAAATCTCCGGTTACTGAAACTGATGCAAATCACGCTCACACAGCACCACTTGCACGGAGTTTTAGCACCACCGTGACGGAGAAATAGCACCACCGTCACGGACAAGTTGCGCCACTCAAATTATTGACTTACACTATTAAAACATGGTATCATGATCTTGCTTTACTCATACGCAGGATAGGGCAACGCCGGAGGGCGACCTGAGCGGCGTATGAGGTTCGCGGGAGAGTGATGCCATACGGTGTCACTCTTTTTGTTTTTCCGCAGACATCACTCTCCCGGAAACAAAAGCGATAAACTCCGGGGGTTCGGGGGCAGCGCCCCCGCTATGCCAAAGCTTTAATCCATTTCTTCCGCAAGGATGAAAATAACACGTCTGGCTTCGATGAACGGCAACTCTGTTCCGCGTTCATCCGCAATGTACCAAGGATTAGCGTATGGGCTGTTTCCCGCGGCTACCCATTCTTTCAAATCTGAGATTTCCTCCTCCGAAGCATCGGGCACAAGCGTCAGGCAGCGCTTCATTTCATGGAGAAGATAGCGTTTCATTCTGCCGCCTCGCAGTTCTGCTCCGGCTTCAAGCCGTGCCTTGCCCGCATGGAAACCTTGCCCTCGACAGATACGACATAGGAGTTGTGGTAGATCCTGTCCATGATCGCGTCGCTGATGGGGCTGTCATGCGCCGGGTCCGTGTTCAATCTCTCGTACCAGTCGGAATAAGGGTCGTATTGCGTACAGAAAATCGTTGCGCCGTGCTTGGTTCTCGCTTCAATGATCTCAAACAAATCGTAGGACTGCTGAATGGTGAGCGGTCTCATCAGCCACTCGTCCATAATCAGCAAATCTACTTTCCCGTATGCCTTGACAGCTTTCTTGAAATCGTTTTCCGCGCGGGCGAGCGTTAATTCGTCCAGCAGCTCGGGCATACGCACATAGCGAACGCGCTTGAATTTACGACACGCGGCGTTTCCGAGAGCACAGGCAATGTAGGTTTTACCGCTTCCGGTAGCGCCCTTCAGAACGATGTGGTGCTTTTCATCAATGTATTTGCAGGTAGAAAGCCGCGTCAGTTCCTCACGGTTAAGTTTTCTGTCTTCAAAGTATTCAATCCCTTCCATGCAGGCAGAAGGGATGTCGAAATGTGCGTCATGGATACGTCTGCGCAGTTTACTCGCCTGCTGACTGTTCCATCCCGCGTTGACGATCAATCCAAAACGCTCTTCGAACGGGATCTGACTGTAGGTTGCCGGATCCTGTGACTGTGCTTCAAATTCTCTTGCCATTGCGGTCAAGCGCATTTCTCTTAGCTGGTCAACAATAGAAACATTACTCATCACGCTTGCCTCCCTTGTTGTAATATGCTGCGCCGCGTGTAATTCCGTGTCCGCCTTCCTTTTTGACGGGAACGTAGTCCGGCTGCTTTTCCGCAGAGGATTTACACAATACGCTAATATTGCGAACAGTGGGCTGAGAAGTCAGTCTGAGCACTCTCTCGCAAGCGTCGTCCAAGCGCTTGGACCCGTATCGCTTCTCAAGTTTCATGAGACTTGCGCAGGATTTGAAGCCCTGCTCAACCTCCTTGCCGCTATTCAGGAAATACTGTACGGTTTCAGCAATACTGCTTCCTGCGCCGGTTGCCCAAACTGTGAATTCATCGGCATTGTAGCCGAGATATTTTCTGTGTGCTTCAGGCATGTGCTCGGGTTTGACGACGGGATCGCGCTGCGGCTTGTCCAAACGAACATGAACCGCGACCTTTGTCTGCTTGTAGAACACCTCCACAATATGCTTGGTAAGCCGCACGTCGACCTTTTCTCCGATCAAATCAAACGGAACGGAGTATTTGTTGACGCCGTCGCTCACCAGATAATCATAGCCGACCTTTGGGTGAACCCAAACGGAAGGCTCGTATGTATACAGAGGAAGGGGCTTGAGAAACTCCTTCTCCTCCTGTTCGAACGCTGTCAGACGACAACCGGGACGTTTTTTGAACGGACGTCGGTTCAGTTCCTCCAACTTTTCCGCCACTGCTTGCATTGCTTCGCCAAGGGTGAAAAATCTGCGGTTACGAAGAGAGGCAGTGATCCAAGTGGATACAAATCGGACGGAGCCTTCTGCTGCGGGTTTGTCGTCGGGCTTGCCGACTCTTGCGGGAACGATCGCGACGTTGTAATGCTCCGCCAGCTCCTGATAGCTTTTGTTTAATATAGTTTCGTAACGGGTATTCTTGCTGACTGCGGTTCGGCAGTTATCCGGAATCAGCAAACGCGGAACGCCGCCGAAGTAGTTGAATGCGTGAACATGACAGAGCAGCCAGTTCTCTGTCTTCATGTCGCCGCAAACCTCGGCGTAGGTATACCAGCTGCACGGTAACACGGCGACAAATATGTAAGCCGGTTCCACCTCTCCGGTAACTGAATCGGTGATATAGAGTGGGTCTCCTGCCCAATCCACCTGAACTGCGTCGCCGGGCTTATGTGTGATGCGCATGGTCGCTTTCGTAACGCGTGCCCAACGGCGATACTTCTCGCAGAACTGCGTGTACATATATGGGATTCCGCCCGAATCGCGAACCTTGACGCAGTATTCTTCCCACAAAAGCGTGAGCGTAACGCCTTTCTTTGCAAGCTCTTTGTGGATCTCAGAAAAATCCGGCTGCGTGTAAGGACACGCCAAAGCGTACTTTCCCGGGTAAAGAAGCTCCTGAATCATCTCGTTGGTAACGTCTTCACCCAACGGCCAGGAGATCCCGGCTTTCTTCGCCTTGTCGAGCACATCGGAGATCGTGTGACGCGAGCAGTATAACTCTCGCTCCATCGCTCGCTGACTATGCCCTTCGCTGTGCAGTCTTAAAATGTTTCGGTAGTCGATCATTTCGACACCCTCCTTTTGATTTAGTCACGCTGACGCGTGCCAAATCAATTATAGAGGGTGGTGCTCAGTTCCGCAAAGGGTGGCGCTAAAGCCGCGTGACCGTGGTGCTAAAACTCCGTGCAAGTGGTACTCGCGCGGCGGAATATACAGTCCCGACATAGGACGTCATCATGACCGGCGGCATTGATTACGAGGATGACGAGCTTGAGTTCCTTCCAAACCGCTAAGCAGAAGTAAAAGGTAATACTGTTGTGTAGTGACCATTTGTAAATATGGAAGAAACCGGGAGTATTCCGATTACGGCATAAAATTATCCCGCCTGTTCACATCGCGTGAGCAGACGGGGTTTTGTTATACTTAGTATGAGTTTTATTTTTTTATTTCGACTGATAATGACATAATAATCAATTAAAATCTGCTATCATCGGTATTTGTGAAATATCCTGCAAATACCGATAAGAAAAATCTTGCGAATGAGAGGAAAAGCAAGAGATACAATCAAAAATCCACATTTTACAGCGCTGTATGGTCTGATGACTGTACAGCGCTTTTTGTTTCGACAAAAAAAGGTGTAAACAAGTTTGTTTTTATCCTTTTCTTTGTCGTTCAACGCTATCCGTCAAATATCCGCGCCCCTCCGATTTGATTTGAAATCTGACCATTTCAAATCTACGGAGGTTTTTTATTTGTAAACAATCAATTTGCGGGACTACTACCCGCATTATAAAGAAGATGAATTC
>JBGVFW010000323.1:0-2446 GCA_045121315.1 Eubacteriales bacterium | reverse complement strand
CCCGGTTTTTCAACAAGTATTGGATAAATTCTATAAAGGCGAAAAGGATATTCTTACAATAAGACTTTTAAACAAGGAACAAATCAATAAAATATAAGAAGTGTTAATGATAAAGAGCATAACAGGAGATAAGAATGCAATATCAATATTATGATCCTCATCCTCACGTATGTCAGATGAAACAGTATGAGTGTTGCAAACATCATCATAATTGCCGATTGTATCATATCTGTAAAGATATGAAAGGTTATGCCGAAGCCAGCAAGTGCTGTAAGAGGGATTGTCCTACCTGTGATTATTCAGGTTGCACAATGTCTCCGGAAGAACGTCAAATTTCTCCTTTGTATGTAAAGGGTGTTATTACAACGTCTTCTTCGGCTGACGATCTTGCCATTGAACTGGAGCGTGAAAAAGAACGCCAGCTTCATAAGATAACCCATCAACAAAATTATATATTATACAATAAATTATTTGGAGATTATTCTGAAAGGCGGCGTCAGCAAGAGCACAATCGTTATCACAAAGATATTGAGGTTGCCAGACAATACCGCCGCGAATATTATCACGCGCATTATGTTAAAAAAGAGGAAGTTATTCCGGAAGATATAATGCCGGAATGCAGAATGGATTGTGAAAATTGTCCTTATGAGGATTGTATTTTGCCGTACAATTGGAAAGCACAAGCACGCCATAACAAATGGAAGCAAAAGAATCCTGACTATTTCGCTAATTATTGTAAAGCTAATGCGGAAAAGCGTCGAGAACAAGGCAAAATATATTATCGTGAAAATAAAGAGAAGATAACAGCTCGGCAGAAAAAGCATCGCTCAAAACCTGAGGTAAAAGCGCAAAGAGCAGCATATGACGTGAAGTATCGCAAAGAACACCCCGATTCCGAACGTGAAAAAAAGCGCAGATATAACGAACGTCATGCAAACAAAGTAAAAGAATATAAAAGAGCTTACAACGAAAAAAATGCCGAGAAAATTAAAGAACGCAGAAAAGCATATTACGAAGCTCATAAAGAAGAAATCAAGGCAAAACAGCGTCAACGGTATGCAACGCAGAAAAAGAAAGCAACGCAATGTAATTGAGTGCTCTAAAAATGACTTGAGGCCTATAAAAAAGAGGTAAAAATGAGAGAAACAGAATTAAGAATACAAAATTTCAAGGCTATGCTTCCACGAGCCCGTGAGCGCGTGATAGCAGCGTTTATAATTTTTGCAATGTCTATCGCTATGCTGGCGGTATCTACGTGGTCGTGGATAACTCTCTCCATGGCTCCGGAGGTGACAGGTGCTACCACCACTATTGCCGCAAACGGCAACTTGGAAATAGCTTTGGCTTACGATATTTTGATTCAATATGATGAGAACGGCGAACCTGTATTGGATGAAAACGACAAGGTTGTGCCGATTCTTACTGAGGATGGAAACGTTATCGCTATTGCGCCCTCAGCTTCGGCTATCGGGGATGGTTTCTTGCCAATAGCTCAAAAGAATCTTACCTGGGGTAATATAGTAAACCTTTCCGATGCTTCATATGGTTTGGGGAATATTACATTGCGCCCTGCAACACTTAATACTTCCTCTCTTTTATCACAACCTCTTTATTCCGCAACTTACGGTGCGGACGGGCGTGTCAAAAAACTTATTTCCGATTACAGATATGTTCAGTACGATACAAATACGGGAAAATTTGTTCAATCGGATTATAAAGGTGTAAAAGCTATTTCCTCCGTAAAATACGAAGATGCTGCCGAGGTACAGGGCGATGCAATGACCGTGTTGTACAATACGAAGCTCAATAATGCAAGCATTATTGCATCCCAAGCAAATGTTGATTTTCACAGTTTGGAGACCGGCAAAGAAAATTATAAATATATGGACGCTGTTGGCGGCTTGCTCAGTTCTTATGCAGACGGACTTCTTACCGGGGTTCAAAGTAATACAATCTGCGATGCTGATGACGTTGCAGGATTTTATGATCTGCTCGTGTTTCTTGATAAATCCGTGCTTGAACCTACGGGCCAAGCATTGATGGAAATTTTCGACGTCTATCAGATAAACACGTATGGTAAAGATTATAAAACAAATGAAAATTACAAGACGTTTGCAAGTGTAGACGAGTTTTGCACAGAAGTAATTGCCGCACTTTCCGAAATGAATGGTGTGCGTGAAACAAAAGATGGTTTGGACCCTATTACTGCAGGAAGCCCTATCACATATACTGCCGATAAGACAAAAGCCGGCAATAAAGCTCTTTATAAAAAAATAAATGCTATTTTTGAGAGCAGTGCTGATTTCAGAACACTCTTTCCACTTATCGCAGATATTGCAAAATTGAAAGATTACATAAAATATATGGAAACGCAAGGTTTTGTTTCTTTCAATAACGGAGAAACTGTCGGCAGTGTGGACGTAACGTGGAGCGATATTGAGCCCGT
>JBGVFW010000322.1:0-7501 GCA_045121315.1 Eubacteriales bacterium | reverse complement strand
GCTGTTGTTCCATTTGACTGGAAAACGACCATTCCGGGATGCCCGGTTGTGTGGCATACCGGAGATCCGGAAACAGACCCTTGGGAATGGCGTATGCGCGTACTGGAAGAAAAGAAAGATATTGCATATGGAAAGGTATTCTTTGGTACGAGTGGGTTTATTACAAAAGAATGGTATCCTTACTTTCTGGCGGTGCGTCAAAAAGGATTAGTATTTGATGAATGGTATGATAATGGAAAAATTAGCCGGTTGGAAAAGCAAATTTATGAAGCTATCTATGAAAATGGGAGAGTTGCGCTTCATGATTTAAAACATATCTGTGGGATTACGAAAGAAACTTCAAGTAAATTTGACCGTGCACTTAGTAATTTGCAGAAATATCTATTCATCACCATGTGCGGTCGTACTCCAAAATACAATAAGTTTGGGCAGGCGTATGGCTGGAACAGTACAGTATTTTGCACCACAGAAGAATTCTGGGGTGAGGATTTGTCTATGGATATATCGTATGAAGATGCGTATCAGAAAATTCATGACAGAATATTGGAATTGAATCCAGATGCGGAGGAGAAAGTAATTAAGAAATTTATTTTGTAATAAACGAAAATAGACGTTAATCCGATTACCGATAATGTTGTTATATTACCGAATATGTGTTATTGTTAACATATCGAATTCGATATATGAACAAAATGAGGTGATAGATAATGTTTATGGAAGAAAGACAACAGGAGATTGCAGAGCATATCAAGACATATGGAAAGATATTAATTTCTGAAATTGTAGAAAAATATGGTGTTTCTGAAGAATCTGCCAGACGTGATTTACGAATTCTGGAACGAAATGGTATGTGTAAACGCACACGAGGCGGTGCAATAGAATTGAGACAGGTGAATGTACGTCCTCCTAAAAAACGCGAATATGAAACTATGCAGATTTACGATAATTACAGAGAAATTTCCCGAAAGGCATCCGAAATGATAAAGGAAAGCGATAGTATTTATTTAACTGGCGGATCTTTTGGGCATATTATGCTGGAATTTTTACCAAAAGATATTCCATATACGCTTGTAGTAAATTCTGTTGATATTGCAAATAGTCTGCGAAATTTTGATAATATTGATGTTTATGTAGCAGGTGGTAAAATGCGTCAAAGTGGTTCCATAGTAGACAGTTTGGCAGTTGAATTTGTGAGAAATTTGCATTTTGACAGATGTTTTCTTACAGGAAGCGGGCTAACGGCAGACTTTGGTTTATCTAATGGAACGGATGAAACTGCAGCATTTCAGAGAACTATTATGAAAAACAGCAGAGAAACAAAGAACGTAGCCTCCACTGTGAGAGCGCTGATTTCCCCCTTAGCAGAGGAAATGGGATATTATCTTTGGGACGTTGAATTTGTCAAGGAGGGCGCGGACAGATATTTGCGCATCACTATCGACAATGAAGACGGTATCAATATCGAGGACTGCGAGAAATTCCACCGCGGCATCGACCCTCTTCTCGACGAGGCAGACCCCATTCCCGACGCATACATTCTTGAGGTTTCATCCCCCGGAATCGAGCGTGATCTCAAGTGCGACGAGCATATTTTGGCTTGCGTTGATTGGGACGTTGAGGTAAGACTTTTCGCTCCTATGAACGGATCAAAGCAGTTCCGCGGCGTGCTCGAGGGACTTACGGAGGACGGCGACGTCGTAGTTAATATCAACGGCGAGAGCATGCTCTTCCAAAGAGACAAGGTCGCAAAGATCCAGACGGTCTTTGACTTTGGCGACTGATAAAATTTGTAAAATAAAATTTCACATATATTGTTTTTGAAAGGATCAAATTCTAATGAACGCAGAATTTTTTACAGCCCTTGAGCTTCTCGAAAAGGAGAAGGGCATTCCCCAGGCTTACATGATCGAAAAGATCGAGGCGGCGCTCGTTTCCGCATTTAAGAAGGAATACGGCAACAACACAAATATGAGAGTTAACATCGACCCTGTAAAGAAGGACGTCAAGGTTTATCTTCAGAAGGAGATCGTTGAGGTCGTTGAGGACGTTGCAACTCAGATCTCTCTTGATGACGCAAAGGCAAAGAGCAAGAGATATAAGCTCGGTCAGATCTTCGAGACAGAGGTTAAGACAAAGGACTTCCGCCGTCTTTCCGCCGCTGCCGCAAAATCCGTAATTATTCAGGGTATTCGTGAGGGCGAGCACAAGGCTATGCAGGAGGCTTACGAATCCAAGAGAGGCGAGATCATCACAGCAACAGTTCTCAAGGTTGACCGTGAGAGCGGAAATATAGTAGTTGACACAGGCACGGGTCGTGCAGTGCTTCTCAAGAGCGAGCAGATCCCAGGCGAGGTATACTACGTTGACGATAAGATCAAGGTATTCGTTCAGGAGGTTAACAAGGAGCTCAAGGGCCCGCTTGTAACTCTCTCCCGCGTTCATCCCGGTCTTGTACGCCGTATGTTCGAGCTTGAGGTTCCCGAGATCGCAGAGGGCATCATCCTTATCAAGGGTGTTTCCCGTGAGGCAGGCTCCAGAACCAAGATTGCCGTTTACTCCAGAGACGACAGCGTTGACGCAGTCGGCGCTTGTATCGGTGCGCACGGTATGAGAATCGAGAGCATCGTAAACGAGCTCGGCGGTGAGAAGATCGATATCGTAAAGTACAACGAGGCTCCCGAGAAGTTCGTAAGCGAGGCGCTTTCTCCCGCAGCAGTTATCTCCGCAGAAATGATCAGCGAGAGATTCTGCCGCGTTATCGTTTCTCCCGATCAGCTTTCCTTGGCTATCGGTAAGGAGGGTCAGAACGTTCGCCTTGCGGCAAGACTCACAGGTCTCAAGATCGATATCAACGCAGAAGGCGCAGAAAAGCCCCTTCCCGAAGACATCTGACAGATAAAAAACGTATAACGGGGTTTGTTATGCAAAAGATAAAGAAAATTCCCGAAAGACAGTGCCTTGGCTGTAACGAGCACAAGCCAAAGCGTGAGCTTCTCCGTGTAGTCCGTGATCCCGAGGGCAATATTTCCCTTGATTTCACAGGCAAAAAGTCGGGACGCGGCGCATATATATGTCCCGCGGCGGCGTGCTTAAAGAAGGCAAGAAAATCCAGAAGAATCGATACGGCTCTCGGTGTTACGATCCCCGAAGAGGTGTACGATTCAATGGAGGCCTCACTCGAAGAGGCGGGCAAATAACAGGTGTAAAATGGAAGACAACAAGAAACTTCTTTCCATGCTCGGTCTGGCGAAGAAAAGCGGCAGAGTGATCATCGGCACACCCATGATAATCGAGCATATCCAAAAAAAGAAATCTATTGATCCCGAGGAATTTTTAGTGATCGAGGCAGCTGACACAAGCGAAAACACTCACAAGAAATTATCGGATAAATGCAATTTTTATAATATTCGACGCATACGCATAAGCGCAAACTGCGCAGAGCTTGGCGCATCTCTCGGAAAGAACGCCGTGGCGGCGGTTGCCATAGTTGGCAAGGATATGTGTCGAGGAGTAGAAAGCAAAATATAACCAAACAATTTTTGTCTATTATGAAAGGACCTAAAACCGTATGGCAGTAAAACTTCAAATCAAAACCAATCAGCTTGCAAAGGATTTAGAATTGAAGAATAAGGATATAACGGACATCATGTCCGAGAAGGGATTTGATGCGAAGGGTCAGAAGGCTCTTACCTCGCATGAGTTCGACGTTATCTTCAACACGATAACAAAGAGAAATCAGATCCAGGGCATCGATGACTACATTGACGGAGTTACCTATATTCCCTCAAAATTAAATAAGGCGCCCGAGAAGAAGGCTGCCGAGGAGGTTTTGGTCGAGACCGCTCCCGCTACCGTAGCAGAGCCCGCAGCCAAGTCCAAGGCAGAGCCCAAGTCGGAGCCCAAGGCAGAGCCTGAGAAAAAGGCGGCTCCCGCAAAGAAGGCAGAGCCCAAGCCTGAAGTGAAGGCAGAACCCAAGCCCGAAGTAAAGGCAGAGGTAAAGCCCGAGGTGAAGGCAGAGCCCGAAAAGAAGCAGAATACCGTTGACAGAGCTGCGGCTATCGCTCGCGCTTCCGCAATTGAAAAGGCGGCAAGAGAAAAGGCTCAGGCAAGAGGTAATGCAGAAGGCAAGCCTGCAGACCGACACGCAAAGGACGGCAAGCCTCAGTTTGACAGAAACACTCAGAGACCCGCTCCCAAGTCCCCCGACGCAAGACCCGATGCAAGACAGGGTGGCGATCGCGGATTCAACCAGGAGCGTCCCCAGCGTCCCGCACCCACAGGTGGCGACAATAAATTCGATAGATTCGCAAAGGCTCCCACGTTCGGCGCTCCCAAGGCCGACAGACGCGACGACAGAAAGCCCCAGCAGAAGCCTTACAACCAGAGAGGCGGCATGGGAATGGGTATGGACAAGGACGATTACGTACCGTCCGCTCCCAAGGAGAAGTTCCAGCCCCAGCACATCGTTCGTGAGCAGACACCCAAGGGTGGCGACGGCAAACAGAAGAAGGGCGCGGCTCGTATCGTTGATATGAGAACTAACTCCGTGGATCTTTCCAAGTACGATGAAAAGCTCGATACGTTCGTATCCGAGGATTCAAGAGAATATATGGGCGGCAACCAGAAGCTCAAGAAGCAGCAGAACCAGAGCCGCCAGGAAAACTTCAAGCAGAAGAACAACAAGAAGAACGACAAGAAGGCTCCCGCAGCTCCCGTAAAGAAGGCACCTCTTCAGGTTTCCATACCCGAGGAGATCATGGTTTCCGATCTTGCGGCTCTTCTCAAGGTTACCACGGGCGAGGTTATCAAGCGTCTTATGCTTCTCGGCATGATGGTAACCGCAAACATGACTGTCGACTACGACACTGCGGCTATCGTTGCTGACGAGCTTGGCGCGATCCCCACAAAGGAAGTCGTTGTTACTATCGAGGAAAAGCTCTTCAACGAGGAAGAGGACGCACCCGAAAATCTCGTTACCCGCGCTCCCGTAGTTTGTGTAATGGGTCACGTTGACCACGGTAAGACGTCGCTTCTCGACGCTATCCGTCATACAAACGTTACTCGCGGCGAAGCGGGCGGTATCACACAGCACATCGGTGCTTACAGAGTTCGTGTAAACGGCGAGGATCTTACGTTCCTTGACACACCCGGTCACGAAGCATTTACAGCTATGCGCGCAAGAGGTGCGCAGGCAACCGACATCGCCATTCTCGTAGTTGCGGCTGACGACGGCATCATGCCCCAGACAGTAGAAGCTATCAACCACGCAAAGGCGGCAGGTATTGACATTATCGTAGCTATTAATAAGATGGATAAGCCCACAGCTAACCCCGATGCGGTTAAGCAGGAGCTTACAAAATATGACCTTGTTCCCGAGGAATGGGGCGGCGACGTTATCTGCGTTCCCGTATCCGCTCTCACAGGAATGGGTATCGAAGACCTCCTTGAGAACGTGCTTCTCGTAGCAGAGGTTAAGGAGCTTAAGGCTAACCCCAACCGTCGCGCTAAGGGTATCGTAATCGAGGCTAAGCTTGACCGTGGACGCGGTCCCGTTGCGACAGTTCTCGTTCAGAACGGTACGCTCCGCAACGGTGATATCGTGATCGCAGGCACATCGGTTGGACGTGTAAGAGCCATGACAGACCACAACGGTAAGGTTGTAAAGGCAGCTGCTCCTTCCGTTCCCGTAGAAATTATCGGTCTTGCAGAGGTTCCTTCTGCAGGTGACGATTTCGCAGCGGTTGAGGACGAAAGAATGGCAAGAACACTCGCCGATCAGAGAAAAGCAGAGGCAAAGGAAGAGGTATTCCGCGCAAATGCGAGAGCAAACCTCAACGACCTCTTTGCTCAGATCTCCGACGGTGTCAAGGAGCTTAACGTTATCGTTAAGGCTGACGTTGGCGGTTCTGCGGAGGCAGTTCGTGCATCTCTTGAAAAGCTCACAAACGAAGAGGTTAAGGTTCGCGTTATCCACTCCGCAGCGGGCGGTATCACAGAGGGTGACGTTATGTTCGCGGCAGCATCCAACGCAATTATCGTAGGCTTTAATGTTCGTCCCGACAAGGCGGCACTTGATTCCGCAGAGCGTCAGGGCGTTGACGTAAGAACCTACCGCGTAATTTACCAGTGTATCGAAGAAATCGAAGCAGCTATGAAGGGTATGCTCGCACCCAAGTTCCGTGAAAATCTCCTTGGTCACTCCGAGGTTAGACAGACAATTCACGTTCCCGGTGTCGGCACTATCGCAGGCTCCTACATTCTTGACGGTAAGATCACACGTAACTCCCAGATCAGAGTTGTTCGTGACGGTATCGTTATCTTCGAGGATAAGATCTCCTCGCTCAAGAGATTCAAGGATGACGCAAAGGAAGTTGCACAGGGTTACGAATGCGGTATCGGTCTTGAAAAGTTCAACGATATCCGCGTAGGCGATATTCTCGAAGCCTTCGTAATGGAAGAAATAGAAAGATAATCAAAATACAAAAGCCACGAAGAGCCCCTCGCTCTTCGTGGATATCAATGCTAAAATGGGGGTGAGATAAATGACTTTTGAAAAATCCTGCGGCGCGCTTGTTATTCACTTTGACGAGCATGACGAAGCGCAGATTCTTATGATAAAGCACGTGCGCGGTGGACACAGATCCTGACCGAAGGGGCACGTTGAAGCCGGCGAGAGCGAGAGAATGACCGCAGAGCGCGAGGTTTTCGAGGAAACAAGCATCAGAATTCATATTCACGAAAAATTCAGACATAACGTTTTCTACAGTCCTATGCCGGGCGTGAAGAAGGAAGTCGTTTATTTCTTAGCTTACAGTAAATATACAAACGCCATCCCACAGGAGGGCGAGGTTGCCGAGGTCGAGTGGCTTCCGCTCAAGGATGCGGAAGGCTATCTTACCCACGAAAACGATAAGGTAGTTCTTCGAAATGCGATCGAGTACGTTGACAGAAAGAGAGCAAGAAGACAAAAGCGCCTCCAGATCCAGGCACAAGCAAGATAATAAAAAAAGACGGACACGAGTCCGTCTTTTTTGCTTTGATATAACTCTCATTTTATGATCAATATAACCTTCTTGCCCTTCTTCTGCGCATAATCCATCGTATACCTCGTTCCTCTGGAGCTACCGTCCCAAATAACCAATGCCATATCGCACAGCTCCACCATTTGTTCGTTTCTTTTCAAAGGAGCGGCTTTTCCGTATAAATTATATTGAGGTCGTAAAATGAGCTTGGATATACGATGCTTATCCGCATACCGCTCCGCAAGGGAGTCTATCCCGTCCGCCCCTCCCGAAATTATCATCGTTGTTTCCTCGGGGATATATTTCTCAAGATCATATTCTCGAATACCTCTTAACCCTGCAATCAATAATTTCATATTCACCTCTTCAACGCTCAGCATATCCTTATATTGTATATAAGGTTTACTATATTATATCATATAACAATTAAGTTGTAAATAAGGTAAAATAAATTTGTCAAGGATAAATTTTATATGATA
>JBGVFW010000321.1:0-3385 GCA_045121315.1 Eubacteriales bacterium | reverse complement strand
AAGTGAGAATTTGGCTAAACATTATAAATTTGAACTCGCTATAAAAGGGTATAAAACTGTTAGCACTAAGGGCTTTTTGCTTCTTTTTCAACTTTTTCTTTAAAAAAGAAAAAGTTGAATATAATATTTTTTGTTAAAACTCTAGAGTTTTAACACCTCTTTTTTCAAAAAAGATTTTTTAACCCAAGCGTTTTAACACCTCGCTTTCTCGTGGAAAGCAAAAGAAAGGTAAACACTATGTCTGCAAAATATTTACACATTAAAGGTGCAAGAGAACACAACCTTAAAGACGTTGAACTGAAAATACCGCGAGATTCATTTGTGGTGTTCACGGGTCTTTCAGGTTCGGGCAAAAGCTCTCTTGCTTTCGATACGATCTATGCGGAAGGTCACAGACGCTTCGTCGAATCGCTTTCTTCATACGCACGTATGTTCATCGGTCAAATGGACAAGCCCGATATAGATTTCATCGAGGGTCTTTCCCCTGCCATCTCCATCGATCAAAAAACTACCTCCCGCAACCCGCGCTCCACCGTCGGCACGGTTACGGAAATATACGACTATCTGCGTCTTCTCTACGCGAGAATAGGAATACCTCACTGCCCTATATGCGGTAAAGAGATAAAAATGACGACGACGGACGCCATTATCGACAGCATATTAGAGCTTGCCGAGGGTACAAAATTTATGATAGCCTCCCCCATTGTGCGTGGTAAAAAGGGTATGCACGAAAAAGTGTTTGAGAACGCGCGCAAAAACGGATATTCCCGCGTGCGTGTGGACGGCGAGGTCTACCCGCTTGAAGAAGTTCCCGCTCTTGACAAAAACAAAAAGCACAATATAGATGTCATCGTGGACAGGCTTGTCATGCGAGAAAATATCCGTTCCCGCCTTTCCGACTCCGTTGAAACCTCGCTCAAACTTTCAGATGGACTTATCACCGTAATTCCCATGGACGGCGGCGAAGAACTTCACTTTTCGCAAAAATACGCCTGCGAGGAACACGGCATAAGCATCGGTGAGCTTTCTCCGCGTATGTTCTCGTTCAACGCGCCTTTCGGCGCGTGCCCCAAGTGCGCAGGCCTTGGGGAACTTCAAAATCTTTCCCCTGAAAAAATAATACCGGACCGTTCGCTTTCGCTTCGCGACGGCGCAATAGTCGTAAACGGATTTAAATCCGTTTACGAAGAAAGCTGGTACGGCCCGCTTTACGAAGCCGTCGGCAGGGATTACGGATTTACCATAGACACACCTATCTGCGAATATTCCGACGAAGCGTTCCACGCGCTCATGTACGGCGCGGGCGGCAAAACGTATTACGTTACGCGCGTTTTCGACGGCAAGGTAAAATCGGGAGATGTGGAATGGTTGGGTCTTATCCGCATGATAGAGCAGCGCAAAGCCATGACTAACAGCGACTATTACGACGAGTTCATGGACTTCACCCCCTGCCCGGAATGTGGAGGGAAAAGGCTGCGCCCCGACGTGCTAGCCGTTACCGTAGGCAGCAAAAACATTCACGATTTCTGCTCCATGAACATAACAGCGGCTCTTGATTTTGTAAATAACCTTAAACTTACCAAAACGGAAGAGCAGATAGCGCGCGAGATACTCAAAGAGATACGCGCGCGTCTGAACTTCCTTATAAGCGTCGGTCTTGAATACCTCACGCTTTCGCGCAAAGCAGCCACCCTTTCGGGCGGCGAGGCACAGCGTATACGCCTTGCCACGCAGATAGGCTCCGCGCTCGTCGGCGTGCTCTACATTCTCGACGAGCCAAGCATCGGTCTTCACCAGCGCGACAACGGCAAGCTTATCAACACTCTCAAAAAACTGCGCGACGCGGGCAATAGCCTTATCGTCGTAGAACACGACGAGGAAACGATGCTCTCTTCCGATTACATCGTGGATATGGGCCCGGGTGCGGGCGTAAACGGCGGCAATGTCGTTGCCGCAGGTACTCCAGAAGAGATAATGGCAAACGAAAATTCTCTCACAGGCAAATACCTTTCTCATAAACTTGAAATAGCTATTCCAAAAATTCGCCGCAAAGGAAACGGAAACTTCCTTACCGTTGTCGGTGCGAAAGAAAACAACCTCAAAGACATTACGGTGTCGTTTCCTCTCGGCACGTTCATCTGCGTTACCGGCGTTTCGGGTTCGGGCAAAAGCTCGCTTGTAAACTCCGTGCTTTTGCGCACACTTCTGCGCGAGCTCAACCGCGCGGGCGTGACGAAAGGCAAATGCGAGCGCATTGACGGCATTGAGCACCTCGACAAGGTTATCGCCATAGACCAAAGTCCCATCGGGCGCACGCCGCGCTCCAATCCCGCCACGTATACGGGCCTTTTCAACGACATACGTGAGCTTTTCGCCATGACGAAAGACGCAAAAGCGCGCGGATATACCGCAGGCCGCTTCTCTTTTAACGTAAAGGGCGGCAGATGCGAAGCGTGCAGTGGCGATGGCGTGAAAAAGATAGAAATGCACTTTCTTTCCGACGTTTATGTGACGTGCGAGGTCTGCCGCGGTCACCGCTACAACCGCGATACGCTGGAAGTGCGCTACAAAGGCAAAAATATTTATGAAGTTCTCGACATGACGGTGGAAGAAGCGCTCGGCTTCTTTGCCGACCTGCCCAAACTCAACCGCAAGATTCAAACGCTCTTTGACGTGGGTCTCGGCTACATCAAGCTCGGACAAGCGGCGACAACTCTTTCCGGCGGCGAGGGTCAGCGTGTAAAACTTTCCACAGAGCTTTCGCGCCGCGGAACAGGCAAAACCATGTATATCCTGGACGAACCCACAACGGGTCTGCACACGGCAGACGTGCAAAAGCTCATCGATATGCTTCAACGGCTCTGCGAAAACGGCAATACAGTACTTGTTATCGAGCATAACCTCGACGTTATCAAAAATGCAGACTATATTGTGGATATGGGGCCGGAGGGCGGCGAAAACGGCGGCACAGTTATTGCACAGGGCACGCCCGAGGAAGTAGCAGAATGTGAAATATCTTATACAGGACAGTTCCTTAAAAAGATTTTAGAGAAAGAACAAAGTTGACTTCGTCAACAAAAAACGCCCTTTTAAGGGCGTTTTTTGCATAAGGAAAACTTTGTTTGAACAAGCAAAATTGCGCACGTTCCGCGCACAATTTCCTATGTTATAAAAAAGTGCGCGAAAGCGCACCTCAACACCCCTGCCCCTCACTCATGAGGGGTGGCGAGTGCTTTTTGTTTGTGGTATAATTAGGGATATGAATATCATACAACAAATATTTAAAGATCATTTTTACGATTTGGCTGATACCAATATCCAAATACGAAAAACAGTTTTTGAAAACGTAGAAAGAATGTTACACTGCGGAGATTTTAATTACGGA
>JBGVFW010000320.1:0-1390 GCA_045121315.1 Eubacteriales bacterium | reverse complement strand
CCCCGTGGCGTGGACTATCCGCACGGACGAGGACAGAAAAAACGCAGAAGAGAATTTCGAAGCGGTAATATTTGAGCAAATAAGGCCTTGATTATTTTTAAAATTGAATTCTTTCAGTATAAACAGCAAAAAATTTACAATTAGCAGGTAAAAAAATGCAGCTATTGCGCGGATTTTGCTTGACAAAACAACTTTTTTTGCTATACTTTAAATAACCATTAAAAATGGGAAAAAGGAGAAATCTAATATGTCTTATAACGCACAATATGATATCACACCCGATTTTGAAGAAATAGGTGCTTGGGACGCGTACTGCAAACAGCTCGCTATCGAATACAAGCAGTCCATAGAAGAAGGACTTGATATCGAAAAGTACAAAGATGTTTTCATGGCGGTTCACAGCCTCGAACACGATCGCCACAAAGTGGATATCGCAAATGTTTTGTACGACATCATCAAATACGCTGAAACAAAAGAAGGTTATAAATATAACGAACCTTCCGACCTTGAAGGAATCAAAGCTCTCCGCAAGCCTTACGAATTCAAGATGACGATGCCCACCGACAAAGACGCGCTCAAAGAAAAAATTTCCGGCGCGTGGTACGGCAGAATCTGCGGTTGCTTGCTCGGTAAAACGGTTGAAGGTATGAAGAACAAAGAACTCGTTCCCTTCCTCAAAGAGTCCGGCAACTGGCCCATGCATCGCTACATTTACAGCACAGACGTTACAGACGAAGTTGCCGCAAAATACAAATACAAGCTCAAAACAAGACTTTTTGCGGACACCGTTGAATACGCGCCGTGGGACGACGATACAAACTACGTAGTTCTCGCGCAGATACTCATCAGAAAATACGGCAGAGATTTCACGCCCAAGAACGTTATGGACCTTTGGGTTGAAAGACAGCCTAAAACATCTTACTGCACAGCAGAAAGAGTTGCATATCTTAACTACCTCAGAGGTTACCAGCCTCCCGTTTCCGCAGTTTACAAGAACCCCTACCGTGAATGGATCGGCGCACAGATTCGCGGCGACTATTTCGGTTACATAAACCCCGGCAACCCCGAACTCGCGGCTGAAATGGCTTGGAGAGATGCTTCCATTTCTCACGTTAAAAACGGTATCTACGGCGAAATGCTCGCTTCCGCTATGATCGCTTGCGCGGCTGTAACCGATAACATCAAGGACATCATCTACGGCGGTCTTGCTCAGATTCCCGCGACGTCTAGACTTTATGAATCCATCGTTCGCCTTGTTGACAGATACGACGCAGGCGTTACACGTGAAGAAGCGTTCGCAGATATCCATGCAACTTGGAACGATTTGGACGACCACGACTGGTGCCATACCATCTCCAATGCGCTCATCGTTGTTGCTTCCCTCCTCTAC
>JBGVFW010000319.1:0-12006 GCA_045121315.1 Eubacteriales bacterium | reverse complement strand
TATGCGCTTGGTGTTTCCCACGCCTGTGTTCTGCCCGGCATAGGTTGCCATGGTACCGCCGAGCGCTTCATAGGGACAAGTGGCGAGAGAGCCAACCTTTTGCGCCGCGGCAAGAGCGGCGACGTAAACCGTGCCGAGCTCGTTTACGGATCGCTGAAAAATAACGCTGCCGATTGCTGTTATGGAATATTGAAGCCCCATAGGCACGCCCATAGAAAGCGAAGTAAACATTTTTTTCACATCGGGGCGCCATTCCCCTTTTTGAAAATTTAAAACGTCGAATTTCTTTCGCATATATACAAAGCACAGTATAACCGATACGCTTTGGGAAATAACCGTGGCGAGCGCGGGTCCGCGAACACCCATATCCAAAACGCCTACGGAGATTATATCGAGGATTATATTAAGTCCCGCGGAAATAATAAGGAAAAATACGGGGCTTTTGCTGTCGCCCAAAGCGCGGATTATCGCCGCGAGCAGGTTATATGCATAAAGCACGGGCAATCCTACGAATATGATAAAAATATAATCATAAGCATATTCGAAAACGTCCTTGGGAGTGAGCATCAGAACGAGAATATCGCGGCAAAAGATAGAAACTATTACCGTTAAAACCGAAACGAGAACGATTGATACCCAGACCGTATTTGCAATAAATCTGCGGAGCGCGGAATAATCTTTTGCGCCGAAGGATTGCGCCACGGGTATGGCAAATCCCGTACCAAGTCCCGTACAGAAGCCGACTATCATAAAGTTTATGGAACTTGTGGAGCCGACGCCCGCAAGAGCCTCCGTTCCAATCCATTTTCCTATGACCATGGCATCGACCATGTTATAAAACTGCTGAAATAGTATTCCGAGCAGCATTGGCACGGCAAAACCTATTATTAACTTCAAAGGGGAGCCGACGGTCATATCCTTTGTTGAATTTTTCATAAAAACACCTGTCTTTTCTAAGAAAAGCTAATATTTTGGAAAAAAGATTAGCTTTTATTCCCACATACCTAAATTTTCTTTATGTGTGCTGAAGATCGCAGGGGTTATGCCTGCAAAAATACTCTTTGCATTTTCATAGAAATCATCGAATGTCAAGTCTCTGTCGCGAATGATGGTTTTCGGACATTTTAAAGCAATTTCATACATCCATACTCCGTTGTAACCTATTTCTTGAAATTTGGAAAGTATTCCATTCCAGTCATTCTTACCTTCCCCGGGAAGCCAATGTCTTTCGTTTATAAAATCATAATCGGAAATGTGAACGGTGATGATCTTGTCTGCCAGTTTATCCATAAAACTAATGCTGTCTTCTTGCAACAAATGGTTCGTGTCAAAGCATACTTTCAGCTTGTCGTTTGCGCTGACAAGGAGAGAAACCTCTTCAGCCGTATTACCAAGGCAAGTTCTCGGAAGATTTTCAACCGCGATGTACGCGCCGTTTTGATACGCTCTCTCTGCCAAAGTATCCAAAACCTCTAATGTATACTTTATTTTTTCTTCGCGCTTTTCGCGGATAGGCTCACCGCTTGCGTGAATAACGAACTTATCAATACCTATATCGGACCCCTTTTTAACCAATTCAGATAAGTATTCGACTGTGTTCTTACGGATATCTCTGTCCAATGATGAAGGGTCTATTTCCGGCAACGGGGCGAATTGGAGCGGGAGATGATACGACCACAAATCTATCTCATATTTTCGAGATAACGCTTCTACTTCTTTATAGTTGATATTTTGAAAATTCTCGGCCGGCATTGAAATTTCGATTGCGCTTATATTCGACTCTCTCAGTTTGCTGAAAGCACGCTCGTTTAATTCGAATCCAAAACTTGAAACTCCTATCCTATACATGGTTCTCCTCCAAAAGTTATTCACTTTAATTCTTCTTTTAGTTCTTTATAGCAAAATTAGAAAAAGATATATACTAAACCAAAATTATATATTCACAACTCAGTTTTGTCAATCAATTTCGACGAAAAAATTGGTAATAAATAGCGAGATATCCTTTTGCATAAAGCGCGGACCTTTGCGGCAATACTTTTACCATACGCAAAAAATGTCACAGAGGGACGATATGTATTATAATAAAGTCGAAATCTGCGGAATTAACACCTCTAAACTTAAAACTCTCACCGCAGAAGAAACAGAAGAACTTTTAAAAAAATCAACGGCGGGAGATAAAAAAGCCCGCGAAGAACTCATAAACGGAAATCTGCGCCTTGTGTTGAGCGTTATCCAACGCTTCGGAAACCGACAAGGCTGCGCGGATGATATTTTTCAAGTAGGGTGTATTGGTCTTATAAAGGCCATCGACAACTTTGATATCACCGTTGGCGTAAAATTCAGCACATATGCCGTGCCAATGATAATCGGCGAGATAAGACGATATCTGCGCGATAACAATATGCTCCGCGTGAGCCGCGGTATGCGCGACCTTGCGTATCATGCCCTTTCCGCCAAAGAAATACTTTCCAAACGTTTTGGACGTGAGCCCACAAACGCAGAAATTTCCGCAGAAATAGAAGTGCCGGAGGAAAACGTCACAGCGGCTCTGGAAGCTATTGTAGAGCCTGTTTCTCTTTATGACCCGGTATATTCCGATGGAACAGATTCCGTTTTTGTAATGGATGGTATAAAGGATGAGGAAAATACAGACGAACACTGGATAGAAAACATCGCCCTTGAAACCGCAATGAGTAAACTTGGTCCGCGCGAGAGCGCTATTATCAATATGCGTTTTTTCAAAGGCAAAACGCAAATGGAAATAGCCGAAGAGATCGGGATTTCACAAGCACAGGTTTCCCGCATAGAAAAAAGCGCGCTCGAAAGGATCAGAAAAGGAATGTAAAAAGGATTTTCCAATTTCCTTTGCAAATAAAGAAAAATGCGCTCTGAGAGCGCATTTTTCTTTATTTGTTTTTTTCTTTATTTTCGTGGCATGCGCCGTTCATGGCACAGTTTTCGCAGCCACAGCCGCAGGAGGATTTACCCTTCTTTTTGTTTTTTGCCATAACTGCGACTATTTCGCCTACTATCGCGAGCAAAACAGCGCATATAATTATCGTGCCAATATTATTTTGTAACCAAACTAACATTTTTTGCTCCGTTCAAAGATTATTTTTGATTATTTAGATTTTATGTTTGTGGAGTCCTTGTAAGGTCTTACGAGCATATAAACCATAAGTGCAATTAAAAGTACGGAAACGATGATACCGATAACATTTGCTTGACCAATGAAGATATTGCCGATCTGATTGATGACAAGGGCAACCGCATAAGCAAAACCGCACTGGTAAAGGATAGCGAACCAAGTCCATTTAGCGTTATTCATTTCACGTTTGATAGCACCGATGGCTGCGAAGCAAGGAGCACAAAGGAGGTTGAAAGCAAGAAAAGCATAGCCGCTTACAGATGTGAAAGCTTCTGCAAGAGTTGCATATACAGTTGTACCTGTGCTGTAAACGATGCTGAGAGTACCTACAATGTTTTCTTTTGCAACAAGACCTGTGATGGAAGCAACGGCAGCCTGCCATGTTCCGAAGCCGAGAGGTTTGAATATCCAAGCGAGAACGCCACCTATCGTTGCAAGAATGCTGCTGCCAACTTCTTCGTCGGAAAGCATACGGAATGTGCCGTCGACAAATCCGAAGTAAGTTGTGAACCAAATAACTATTGTGGAAAGGAGAATGATGGTACCTGCTTTTTTGATGAAGGACCAACCGCGTTCCCACATGGAGCGCATTACATTAGAGAATGTGGGCCAGTGGTATGCGGGAAGCTCCATAACGAAAGGAGCGGGTTCACCAGCGAAAGGCTTAGTCTTTTTGAGCATGATACCAGAAATAATTATCGCGAACATACCAATAAAGTACGCGGAAGGTGCAACCCACCATGCACCGCCGAAAATAGCGCCTGCAATCATAGCGATAAACGGAATCTTCGCGCCGCAAGGAATGAACGTTGTCGTCATGATAGTCATGCGGCGGTCACGCTCGTTTTCAATCGTACGGCTTGCCATAATACCGGGAACACCGCAACCGGTACCAATGAGCATGGGGATAAAGGATTTACCGGAAAGACCGAATTTACGGAAAATACGGTCAAGAACAAATGCGATACGGGACATATAGCCGCATGCTTCAAGGAATGCAAGGAAAATAAAGAGTACAAGTATCTGGGGAACGAAACCGAGTACGGCGCCAACGCCTGCAACGATACCATCAAGGATAAGACCTTTGAGCCAGTCTGCACAGTTTATTGCATCAAGACCGTTTTCGATAAGCACGGGAACACCGGGAACCCATACACCGTGGTCAGAGGGATCAGGGTCTGTGTAATCGTAAGAATCAGCTGTTTCGATAGCGGCAACAAGCTCTTCTTTTGTAGAGCTTACCGATTCGTCTGCCATTGTTTCTTCGTCATAAACTATGTAGGAAGCCATTTCACCGTCATCAAACTGAGCAGCGAAATTGTTAAGAGCTTCTTTAGCGGAATCTGCACTGAAATCTGCTGCTTCTGTGTCAAGTGCAGCTTCGAGGGCTTCTGTATCTATGCCCTTTTCTGCGGCATATTCAATAAAACCGTTTATAACTTGTGAAGCGTCGCCATATTCTTCGGCTACTTTTTCATATGAAGATTGACCTATACCAAGAAGGTGGAACCCATCTCCGAAAAGGCCATCGTTTGTGAAGTCTGTTACCCATGTACCGACTGTCGTTACGGAAATGAAGTATACGACAAACATAATGAGTGCGAATATGGGAAGAGCCGCAAAGCGGTTCGTTACCACTTTGTCGATTTTATCAGAAGCGGAAAGTTTACCTGCTGCTTTTTTCTTATAGCAGGTCTTCATGAGATTTGCTATGTAGATATAACGTTCGTTTGTGATTATGCTTTCTGCGTCGTCGTCAAGTTCGGCTTCCGCGGCAGCAATATCTTTCTCTATATGAGTCATTATATCTTCGGAAATATTGAGCTTTTCAAGAACTTTCTCATCACGTTCAAAAATCTTGATAGCATACCATCTCTGCTGTTCTTCGGGCATACCGTGAACTGCTGCTTCTTCGATGTGTGCGATAGCATGCTCAACGGCGCCGGAGAATGTATGCATGGGAACGGTTTTACCCGACTGTGCCGCTTTTATTGCTTCTTCAGCAGCTTCCATAATACCGTCGCTTTTAAGAGCGGAAATTTCGATTATCTTGCAACCGAGCGCGCGGGAAAGCTGTTCTGTGTTGATCTTATCACCGTTTTTGCGGACGATATCCATCATATTGATGGCAATGACAACGGGAATACCGAGCTCCGTGAGCTGAGTCGTGAGATAAAGGTTTCTTTCGAGGTTAGTGCCATCGATGATATTGAGAATTACATCGGGTCTTTCGCCTATAAGATAATTTCTCGCAACAACTTCTTCAAGCGTATAAGGCGAGAGCGAATAAATACCAGGAAGGTCAGTAACGATAACGCCATCGTGCTTTTTGAGCTTACCTTCCTTTTTTTCTACCGTAACACCGGGCCAGTTTCCGACGAACTGATTGGAACCTGTCAAGGCATTGAAAAGCGTGGTTTTACCACAGTTGGGGTTGCCGGCAAGGGCAATTCTAATATTCATTATTAGTTCCTTTCTTTGAGGTTAGTTCATGCTAACCTACCGTTCAAAAAAATCGGGGATACCTCCACCTTGGGCTGATGAAAAACAAGTATTACTCTTCGATTTCAATCATTTCAGCATCCGCTTTGCGAAGAGAAAGTTCATAGCTACGGACAGTTATTTCAACGGGATCGCCGAGCGGCGCAACTTTGCGAATGTATATTTCAACACCGCGCGTAATGCCCATATCCATAATTCTGCGTTTAATAGCGCCTTCGCCGTGAAGTTTTACAACTTTTACGGTGGAGCCGATCTTCGCGTCTTTGAGAGTTTTCATAAAACACCTCCTTAAAAAGATATATGTTAATAATTTTAAATCATGATCTTTTGCGCCATTTCTTTGCTTATAGCAACGCGCACTTCCTTCACGTTTACAATAAGGTTTCCCGATATCGTATTTATTACGGTAACTGTTCCGCCGACAACAAAACCAAGATTTTCAAGATGTTTTTTTATTTCAGGGCTTCCGCCTATCTTATTGATTATGTTCTCTTCACCTATTTCAGCAAAAGTTAACGGCATCATACAAATTACCTCTTTTCTTTTTCTTCAAGTTTATTTAATTAGCACAGGCTAACTCAAAGACATCCAAAAAGTTAGCACACGCTAACTTATATAACAATTATATTACGTCTTTGTGAATTTGTCAATATATTTTTGGGAATTTATGAATTTTTTGCAAACTTTACAATAAATGCAAAGCATAAAAGCGGAAAATAAATCAAAATCGTATAATAGGAGATATTAACGCATCAAAAAAGGTTTGTGCCGGAGCACAACCCTTTTGAGTATTACAGTGTGTACATATATTTTCCACCGCCGACGGTTTCCGTGTAACCGTTCGGAAGAACGATTTTTGCCTTTGTTCCCCTCGGAACTGTAAATTCAAAATAAATTTTGTCGCCTTTGTAATACCAGTTGCTTTGAATCTTTCCACTTGCGGTATTCATCGTGCAGTTAACATAGCCAAGCTTTTTGTTCGGGTTCGGGGCGAGAGTTACTTTTTTATATCCCGCACCATCGTCGCAAACAGTAATTCCCGCAACAACGCCGTAAAGCCAATCTCCAACGGAACCGTATGCGTAATGGTTATAGGAGTTCATATCGTCGCTCCAAAAACTTCCGTCATCTTTTATACCGTTCCAATGTTCCCACATCGTTGTTGCACCGTGGTCAACGGAATAGAGCCAAGATGGATTTTTGTCTTGGAAAAGAAGCTTATAAGCAAGCTCGGTTTTCCCGTTTTCGGAAAGTACGTGGAGTATATAAGGCGTACCGACAAATCCGGTAGACATACGATCTCCGAAATCGTGAATAAGCTCTTCCAGCTTATTTGCAAGCGCTTCTTTTTCTTCCGGTAAGCAGAGATTGAAATGAAGAATAAGCACAAGCGATGTCTGCGTCATGCCAATTCTTATCGTGTCGACGGCTTTACGCTGAATATGAGGGGTGGGATTCTGCTCTGTGAACGGAAATTCCGCTTTTGGCATACCGTTTTCCATGAAATATTCGCGGAATTTTGCCACAACATTTTTGTAAAGCTCACGGTATTCGCTCACATCTTTTCCAAGAACGTCTCCTGCCTTAATAACAAGGTTTACAGCGTTTGCAAAGAAAGCGGAAGCAATAAGGTCGTTGGATGTTGCACCGACGCATCCTTCCCCACCCGCATCCATAGCGAGCCAATCTCCGTAATGATATCCACCGAGCCATAAAAATTCCTCTGGACCGAAGCCGTGAATATAATCAGCCCATTTTTTCATCATTTCGAAGTTATCTTCAAGAACTTTTTTGTTACCGTAAGCGCGGTAAATCTCCCATGGTGCGATAACTGCAACATCACCCCATGCTGCGGAGATTCTCGTAGGTCTGCGTGAAGAATGCCATTCGGGACAAACGCCCCAAATAGCGCCCGCTTCCGTTTGATCGAGACGAAGATCTCCAAACCACTTTTCGAAGAAATTTGATACGTTAAAGTTCATTGCCGCTGTACGGCAGAAAACCTGCGCATCTCCTGTCCAGCCGAGGCGTTCATCTCTTTGCGGACAATCAGTGGGGATATCGAGGTAATTGCTCTTCTGTCCCCAGATTATGTTGTGGTAAAGCTGATTTATTCTTGTATCTCCACACTCGAAATACCCTATGCGCTCCATGTCTGAATGAACGACTATTGCACGGATATCGTTGAGATTTATTGGTATATCGGGATACTCTTCAATCCTTATGTAGCGGAAACCTTGGAAAGAAAATTCTGGTTTATATTTTCTCTGCGTTCCATCGAGAATGAAAGTTACTCTGTTTTTCGCTCTGCGGTAGTTGTCGTTGTAAAAGTTACCGTCTTTATCAAGTACCTCAGCGCAAGTTGTGACGATCTTTTCGCCTTTTTTGCCTTTTACGGAAAACTCAACGTAACCAGTCATATTCTGACCGAAATCTATCACTCTCTCACCTTTAGGCGTTACGATAAGTTCAGCAGGTGCAAGTCTTTCATGTTCTGTTATATCGGCGCCGACTTGTTGAATGAGCGTCGTTTCAACCTTATCGCAAACAGCATTTCCAATGAGTTCGGGAGAATGGTTTGCATCTAACGTTTCTCCCATGTATATGTCTGCGTAAGTTACAGGAGAACTATAAACTTCCCATGTTTCATCTGTGTTTATAAATTCTATCGTACCATCTTCAAACTCTGCCTTCATTTCGGCAACCGCGCTTACATGGTCGGAAAAGAAATTTTTCTCACCCTCATAACCGAGATGACCGACAGCCCAACCGGGAGCAACTGTTATTTCCAGCTTGTTTTCTTCGGCAAGATTATTTGTAATATCGTATGTTTGGTACTGTATTCTCTTACTATAACTAGTGTATCCCGGCGTGAGGACTTGGTATCCAAGCTTTTTCCCACATAATACGGCTTTATATACGCCTACAGATGATATTTTTACAGTAGCACTCTTTACTAATTTGGCTCTATTGCAAATTGTTGTTGAAATATTTTAAAATGCAGGAAAACCCTTGTGACTTCTGCATTTTTATGTAATAATGTATGTAGTATAATGTTGGTTTTTATTATAACGAGTGCGGGATATTTTGAAAACATTTGCGAACGATTTTTGTTCCGCGCTCGCTTAAAACAGTTCGGAGGTAAAAAATGACTGATCTTAGCAAAGGTATTATTGAAATAAACGACTTCACATTTCATCCAGGTACAACAATTGATGAGGTGAAAAATTTTTTTTGGTGAAAATATTCGTGTTTTAGAACTGTCCACTGGGACAAAGATTAAATTTTTAAAACAAGTGTATTTAACTGAAAATATCTATGCCTACGCGTTTAATTTTAATAAACACGGCATATTAACAAATTTTTCGCTTAATCCATCTATTCCTTCAGAACTTGATGGAAAATATGTCGAAATATCTAAATATAAAGTTGATATTTCGAAAAAATGGTTAAAAAGCAAAATTGTCGAGCCTTCTACTTCCGAAGGAGCAGAAAGTATTTTATATTCTTATGATTGGGGATATATCAGAAGTGCTACACATAGTGACCCTCATTATGGTCTTGTGGGCGGAGAAATAACGATTCGCTATGAGGAGTAATTATGACAAACTCTTCATACAAATATAATCCTAATCAAAATTATTGCGCTCAAGCTCAAAAATTTCAAGGCAGGCACGGGATATTTAAATGATTACACATCAAATTTAACGCTTGTTCATTCTGATCTGAGTGAAAACAGCACTACTCTTTCGTTCACACTCAGTCATATTTATAACGATGTTTACAGAGGTGTAGATTTTACCGACTCTGCGAGCAATCCAATTATTAATACAGCGGATTTTTCTGCCATGAAACTTGGTTACGGTTGGAAACTAAATTTACAGGAATCTATTGTAAAAATCGAACTTGATTCTAAGCCTTGTTATATATACATGGACAGTGATGGTACAGAACACTATTTCTATGTTGAAAACGATGAAGAAAATACATATGCCGATGAGGATGGTTTGGGACTTACTCTTTCAATTAACGATGATTCTTCTGGAAAATATACATTGACAGATAAGGACGATAACCAAAAAATATTTGTATATTCTATTCTTTCACGAATAGTTGACGCTAACGGCAACACAGTTAGAATGTTATATAACGGTGATAATGGGTTGCCTGCGTCATCAGAAAGCAAATTGTTTAGTGTTGAACGATATAATGCTGGTTACGAAGAGCAAGCTGAAACAATTGCAACATTTGGTTACAATGAAGATGGATATCTTGTAACAGTGTCGGATAAAGCAGGTCGAACAACTTCGTTTGTATACGAAAACGGGTGCTTAACAAAAATAACTTCACCAGATGGTACTACGGTTACATATACGTATGATTCAAGCGAAAAATATCTGTTAACAACTGCTTATGATACCGAAGCAAATTATGGTATAGAATATGTTGGTTCATACTTATCTGCCGGTATGATGAAACGTACGATAAGAGAATATTATTTTGATGATACAACAAAAGTCACGGGAGAACAACTTTGTCTAGAGAACGATCTTGGTAATAGGGTAACGTATACTCCTGTGTACTATGCTGCAAGTTATTGGAATAGTTCTTATATAGGAATTGCTACAACATACGTTTTTGATGATTTGGGAAGAACCATAAATATTTACACTTGCAATAACTATCAAGGAATTGTAAGCGCTGTTACGGCAGAATACATAGACAGTGAAAATAGTAGAACCAATAATGTTATAAAAAGCACCGGAAATATAGGTGTTACGGCAAGAAATCTTCTAAGAAACGGTGGAATTGAACGCAATTTATACGATAATTGGGGATATTTAAGCTATTCAACTACCAAAGTAGATAAATCTTTTTGTTCGGCCAATCCTCTCACGGGATATTACTCTTTGGAAGTTGATTCAAGCGAATCTACCGGATATAGTTATTTTTATGAATCAACAGAGGTGGGTACATATACACTTTCTGCTTATGTAGATGTAAGTGAATTGAACTTCGAGGAAGGTGATAGTGTATACCTTGAAGTTGGATATACCAAAGAAGCAAAGGCGTACAGTATAACAAGTGATAAAATTACTGACAATCTAACGGCGAAAAGTGACGGTACATGGCAGCGTTTATCCTTAACATTTGATACTTATGAAAATGTTACACGTTACAGATTGTATTTGCGTGTTAACTGTTCATCTGGCGTAGCTTATTTTGATGATATACAACTTGAGAAAAACCCTGCTCCCTCGGCATTCAACTTGGCGTCAAGTGGTAACCATTGGAATACATATTATAATTGTTCCGTTTATGAAGATGAAGATAACATAGAAGGAATATATTGTTCGTTACTATCTCCTACATCAGACAACATAGAAGATTTGCTAGCGTATGCAGAAACGAAGATTTCAATAAACAAAAGCGCAGCAACGACATTTTATCTCACAGCGTGGGCAGAAACAAATATAACTCCTCCTGCCGAAGGTAGAAAATTTTCACTAGTTACCACGATAAATTACACAAACGGCGAAAGCGAAGACTTTGAAATACAAATAAACACCAATATCTCTGGAAAACAATTTGTGCAAGGAACGATTGTTCCAAAACAGCCTAATTTAACTGTAAAGGATATAGTTATTGATTTATTAGTGCAAAATCATATGGGCGAAGCCTATATTTATGATTTTGCTCTTGTAGAGGATTCGGCACAAACGTATATTTACGATGACGAAGGAAATCTCAAAGCCGTAAATCAAACCAATTCAAGCTCCATTACGGCAAATTATGATGACCTCAACAACGTAATATCCCAAGAACAAGGCAACACAAGCTTCACCTACACATATTACGGCGAAGAGGACGGCGTTTCCAACAAGCACTTGCTCAAAACTGTCGAGAGCGATGGCGTGACTATGACCTATACGTATGACAGCGTGGGCAACGTGACAGGAGCGGTAGTTACCAACATCGATAATTCATACACGCTCTCTTCTTCTATGACGTACACAGGCAACGGAAACCTTGTTGAAAGCATAGAGGACAACAGCGGTATAAGCGTAAATTATGCTTACAACTCTCGCAACTTGCTTTCAAGCGTTACAAACGCCAAGGACGTTACGACTTATCACACTTATGACGAATATAACGACAGGGAGATAAGCGCGTATATTGAGGATATTATCTCTGTAAACTACAACTATACGCAAGGCGCGCTTTCAAGCATTGTCCGCAGGGGTTATATTAATGAAGATACCGAAGAACAAACTCAAACATATTCTTTTGAATATGACGGTTTTGGCAACACAACGAAGATATCCGTAGGCGATTACACGCTTGTAACGTATGAG
>JBGVFW010000318.1:0-6864 GCA_045121315.1 Eubacteriales bacterium | reverse complement strand
TCTGCATACATTCCGCGAACTGACAGATGTGGTAAGGGGTATGACCTACGATAACGTGATATTCGTCGATGAACTTGCAGGTCAACGCCTTTTTCTCTCCGTCGGGGTAGGATATGAGGATTTGTTCGCCATCCTTGATTTTGAAACGCTCGTTATAGTGGGGATCAATGAACCGTATCTCCTTCGGCTCGTTCAAGGTGGCTTCGTCGTTCACGGCAATAACGCCGTGGATATTCTGTACTACATAACCCATCAGCGTTCCTCCCGTTCCTTAGATTTCTTTTGCTTCGCCTTTGGCGGCTCTGATTTCTCATTTGTCCGTTTTTCGTAGGCGTTCCAATAATCGGGGTTCCACCTTTTAATGCTATCGTTGATACACGCGCTGTATTCACCCTCCTTGAAATGGTCGTTGACGGGGGCTTTCATCAAACCCTTGTCAAGAAGCTCACGAATAGCTACGGGAGCATCGCAATCTTCTTCAAAGCAAATAAAGGGTTCGCTTACAAAGCCAACCTCTTGCGCTTCTTTGGAGAGAACTTTGTCTGCAACGGATTTGTGTACCATAATGCCGCCGTGCGATGGAGTGTTTACGGAGTAAATGCCGTTAGCAATCCACCGCATACCGTCGATAGAACCCCACGGAGAGTGGCGCGGCTCTAATGATGCCGCTTCGCGGTATAGCTTTTCCATCATCGTTTCGTTCATCAGCGTTCCTCCCGTTTCTGAATTTTCTTCAAGAGCTTGCCGTCCTTGTCATAGTTCTTGGGGTTGGCAGCGGGTACGTTCCAACCGAACATCGAGCCTGCAAGCATAGCTTCTGCTTGGGCAGGTGTAACGCCGATTTTCTCGTTCAACTCCTTGGCAGTCTTGTTGCTCTCGTCCTCTCGCACGGGGGTATATCCACTCTCGGCAAAGTCAATTCTGATCAGCTTTCTCTCGGTAGGGAGATAGCCGTAGCAGAATGTGGGCAAACCACGGTCGGCGGCGAGCTTATTCATCAGCTTATGCTTGTCGAAGCAGAAGCAATAGAAGTTGTAGTCGCCGTGTACGGGAGTGCATCTCAAATATAAGGCGTAATCCCTCGTAAGAATACGAAAGCCCCACGCGCTATCCTTGTAAATGCTTTCCGTGAGCTTGCAATCGTGCTTGGTATGAGCATAGTTGAACATATTGCATCTGCCCGAAAGCACCTGTCCTTCGCTCCGAAGCTCGTTGATGACTGCATCGAAAATCGTTTTGAAATGCTCGTCGTTCAGCTCGTGGCAGGTGTGCGGAAACCACGTTGTCCAAAACTCTTTGCCCGAACCGAAGTCACCGCGCAAATGCCCGATGCAGCCGTAATCCCTCGTTTCGTTTTCTATTGCGAAAAAGAGTTGACGTTCCTCTTTGAGCTTAACAGATTCCAACATCATACTCATTCCTCCTTTTTCTCGTCCTTGCTTGCTTCAACAAAGAACTCAAACAGTTTTCTCGATTTGATTGCCGCCTGCAATTCACAAACGGCGTGAAGATCTGCAACGGTAATGCCGGGGATTGCAAGCGCATCTTTGAGTTCAAGCGCGACAACCTCCTTTTCCGTTGTGATACCCATTTCGATAAGGCGGGTAATAACCCTTACACTCGTTTTATTTACAGTAGCCATTATCTTTCCTCTCTTTCGCTTTTCTTCTTTTCTTTGGTGTTCACGGACTTCTTGAAGGACAGCTCCGCTTCGGCGCGCTCATACATATCTCGCATAGCCGCGTCTTTGTCGGTCATATAATGCCCCCAATAATAGCCGCGCTGCTTCTGATATTCCCACGTGACGAACATAGCGGGATCGTGAACATTCTGTCCTACGACGAACTCTACGTCGCCTACGGGGAGAGTGGCTATAATCTCATAGCCCGCGTTGATACGCTTGTTTTCGTTATCTTGCATCATCACGATTTTTCCTTTCTTTCGCTTGTCTTTTCTCATAGTCGGCTCTTGCTTTTGCAAGGTGTTCCTTGGCAAAGTCGGGGATTTTATCTTCGGGAACTTCGCCCAAAACCTCATATCTCTCAATGCGTGTATCTTCACCCGTATAGAGGTTGACACAGAAGCAGCCGTTTCCACGGCTATTGGCGTAAGAGCCGTTACCGCCCGTAATAAAATAAAGTTGATGGGAAATGTCCTTGTAGCCGTCGCAAAGCCATTTTTCACCGATTGCCACGACCTTGCCTTCGATATTCTTATCACGGCTTGCCGAAAGAAGGTCAGAACCCTTCAAGCAGCTTATATCGTCAAGTCCGATGGCGGCACGGTCTTTTTCGACCTTTTCAACGGCAGCAGAAATATCTGCCAAATAGAGCTTCATACACTCAACGAAATCGTTGCTCGTGACGGCATTTACATAGTGTCTGAAAAGCTCGTCATCGTAGCATTGGCATTTCAAGAAGCGTTGCGGCTCTTTCTCGTCCGTGTGAACGGCGAACAAATATCTTCGGTTGCCGACAAACACCTCGTTTTGTACGGCATAGTCGTTTATCATTTCTTTTCCTTCGTTATTTATCATTATCTATCTCCTTTGTCCTCTCGTTTTTTCTTCAAGTGCTTTTGGTAAAGGGTAAGAGCCTTTACAATGGTGTCCTCAATCTGCTTTGGCGGCATCCCACGGGGGAAGAACTGTTCAAGGCGTTCCATCGGTATCTTGATCTTTTCCTTTTGGTTTGGCTTCTGCTCGGTCATTATGGCGAATATCGTGTCCATATCGAGCTTGCCGACCTTGCTCAAATTCTTCATTCGGATTGCTTGTGCGAGGGAGGGAGTGCAATCCTCGCTCTCAATGGTTTCAAGTAAATCCGTCTGCTCATCGTGCGTGAGATAGGATAACTCAACCGCAGGGCGAAATGCGATTTTTTCCTCGTCCACCATCGTCAGCAGTTCGGGGATTAGCTCGGTTAAGCGGATATACCGAAACACTTGGCGTTCTGACTCGTTTCCTTGTTCCGCTATCTCGCCCGCGCTATTCAACTTTGTGACCATTGGGCAAGAAGTTAAATCCGTCCTTTGACCTTGCCGTTTCATCGCATCCATTTTCATTTTGTAGGCGTAAGCTTTTTCGCTTGGAAGGATGTGCTCACGTTGAAGGTTAGAGTCAACCATTTCAACGACGGCTTCATCACGGCTGAGTTCTCGCACGATGGCGGGAATGCCGCTGATACCGAGCCGCAGACAAGCGTGCTTTCTGCGGTGTCCTGCGATAAGCTCGTATCTCTCACCGTTCTTACGCAGTATAACGGGGTTGAGAACACCATTGTTGTCAATGCTCTGTACGAGCCGTTCCATATCCTCGTCATCCCTCACTTGAAAAGGGTGCTCGGCAAAGTCGTCGATCAGACTTATAGGAACGGTGCAGACCGTTTCTTGACTTTTAACATCCAACTTTATCACTCCTTCTTACATATAAATTGGCATAGAAAAAGCCGACCTTTTGGTGAAAGGTCGGCTAATCGTGCCGTATGTAATGTTTACAAAATTCTATTTACTTTGAGTAGCTTTTATGATATAATAAACTCACCGATAAATAAGAATTTGTAAGGATAGAAAGTATGATTGTTTTAATAACGGGAGCATCGCACACAGGCAAAACTGCACTTGCTCAAAAGTTGCTCGAAAAATATAAATACCCATATCTCTCAATCGACCACCTTAAAATGGGGTTGATTCGTAGCGGAAATACCGGGCTCACGCCTATGAGCGACGACAAGGATTTGATCGCGTACTTATGGCCTATCGTTCGTGAGATGATTAAAACAGCAATTGAAAACAAGCAGAACTTAATTATTGAAGGCTGCTATATTCCGTTTGATTGGCAAAAGGAATTTGACTCCGAATATCTTGAAAGCATCAAATATTTCTGCCTTGTAATGAGCGAGGAATATATCAGAAACCACTTTGCCGACATAAAGAAATATGCAAACGTCATTGAGAACCGTTTAGATAATGAATGGTGTACAACGGAGAGCGTATTGGCGGATAATGCAGAAGTTTTGGCACTTGCGAAAAGACATAATTCAAACTATATTCTTATTGATGACCAATACGATATCAAGATTGATTTATAACGACAAATTCCAATTTACCGAATAACAAACGCCGACAGAATCTGTCGGCGTTTATGATATGTCTAATTAAGAAATTGCTCGAATTGCTATCGACGCTTTACGAATATCCCAAGGTATTGGGGAAGATGAGCGTGATGACAAGGTCGGTAAGGAGAACGGCAAGGCAAATGGCGGCGATGACGGTCCTTGTTTTCGGCTTGGTCTTCAAATACTGGCGAAAAAGGAAAGGTTGGACGAAATACGCGGAAATGAGAGACAAAACGCCGAAAATCAGCAACGTTTGCAGGGAAACGTGTCCGCCGAAATTCATGAATCTGCCCGTATAATCCCAAAGGCGATAGCCTGCAAAGGTGAGAAATGCCCATCCGCAAACATATTCAATGACGCCCGTTACGAAGATCGTTCCGAAAAAGACGAGCGGAGGATATTTGTGGAGCTTATGAAATACCAGATATAAGATCACAACACCGAAGCCGTAGATCGGCAGATACGGTCCATATAAAAATCCGCGCCATTGAAACGGCATCCCTTCAAGCCACGTATTGATGATCAGACAGTAGATCTCCTCATAGAGAAAACCGCCGAGCGCACCGACAAGAAAGAGATAAAAGAGGGCTTCCAGCCGATGATAGAACGAAAGTCCGCTCATATCGGGGTTTTGAAAGCGTTTTTTCGTGGAGTCCTTCATGAGATATCTCCCTCCATCGTCGCAGAGAGGAATTTGTCCTTTTTGATGGATATAATGAGAAACATCTGCTCGTTTTCGCTTGTCATATCACCCTTTTCCACGGTATAGACAAAGTGTCCGTCCTCAAACGAAACGGTATACGGGTAAGCGTCGGAAACGTGAAGGATCAGCAAAACATTCTGCTCAAAAAAGGCTTCATCGTATATGTTTTGCAGATTTTCTCGCTCGTTATCGGGCATATTTTGCGAAAAATTACGCGCTAAAGCATCTTTCAGGGCTGGATACTCTTTGGCAACGAAAAGCGAGGGCAGGGCGTTTTCATCTGTGCAAGGTACGATGTCTTGAAGAATATAGTTTTTATTCTGTGGAATCATGGGCGCGGCACTGGACGATGCATCTGAGAAGGTTGCTTCAACGGAGGATGTTTGCTCGGTCGTTGGTGTGAACGTCGCCTCCACCGTGGTCGTGGATGTCGTATACACATAAGTTGTCGTAACCATCGTTGTCGTCGTCATATAGGCGCCCGTTGTGGTTCCCGCCGTTTCGATGGGAGAATCCGCTAGTGTTGTTTGCACAGCCTGCGATGTGCCCATCGCCGGTGTTGTTGGGGCGGAATCGATGGATTCGGGCACGAAATATCCTCTATCCAGCGCAAAATACGCAGAAATGCCAATGATCAGACAAAGAGAACAAAGGGAAACGGTTTCTATGATTTTTTTGTTGCGCGCTTTGCGCTTCGCCTTGTATCGGTCGGCTTTTTCAAAAACCGTTCGGCGAAATTCATCATAATTTTTCATATCCGCAGGTCCTCCTTTCTCATGGCTTCTTCCAAGGCTTTTTTCGCGCGGTATGCGATATTTGCCATTTGTTTTTTCGTTTTTTTCATGATCTTTGCGGTTTCATCGGGGGTAAGCTCCTCGAAATAAACGAGATGCAGATAGGTCGCATAATCCTCCGCAAGGGTCGAGATCAAATTTTGAATCCTCTTTTTTTCATCGGTAGCGATGATCTCCTGCTCCATGGAATGAAAATCCGCAAGATCGCGGACGTTTTCCGCATCCACGGAGACGGCGTGATATCGGCTTTCCTTGCGGATATGGTCGATGGCTTTATGACGCGCGATGGAAAAAAGATAGGTTTTGAAGGAGCTTTTGAAGCGGTAACGGTTTTTATGTACCAAAAGCTCCATAAAGGTATCTGCGGCGAGGTCTTCTGCGGTCTCATAGTTTT
Source organism: Eubacteriales bacterium (assembly GCA_045121315.1). Lineage (GTDB taxonomy): Bacteria > Bacillota > Clostridia > Oscillospirales > CAG-272 > UMGS731. The sequence continues at coordinate 858 of JBGVFW010000318.1, read as the reverse complement.
TGACAAGTCTGTTGATGAAGAAAATGAGGCTATCGTGATATTGCTTCAAGATTTCATCAAATCCGCTTTCATCGCCGTCCAAAAACCGACGGTAACATAAAGCGCCGAAATCCGTTTCCATAATTCTCTCCTTTTTTATTCATTCGTCGTTCGTATTCGCGTATTTTCTCACGAAAATAAAAAAATATATGGCGGAATCCAAGAATTCCGCCATATCGTCCATCAATTCTGACGGTTTGCTTCGATCTCTTCTCTTGTGAAATCATATTTGCTATCGCAGAAATGACAGCAAACCTCGATTTTGGGGTCTTTTGCAAAGGTTTCGTCAAGTTCTTTATCCGAGAAACAGGAGAGCGCCTCCAAAATACGGTCGCGGCTGCAATCGCAACGGTATTCTGCGGGAAATTCGTCAAAAATATCGTATTCAATGCCCTGCATCACACGCGCAAGGATATCCTCGTTTGTCATACCGCTGTCGATAAGTCCCGAAACGTTAGTCATGAGCGGGAGATTTTTCTCGATTTTGGCAACGGTCTCTTCATCTGCAAAGGGAAGAAGCTGAATGAGGATACCGCCCGCCGCACGGCAGGAAAGGTCGGTATCCACGAGAACGCCGAGCGAGCAAACGGTCGGGACCTGTTCGCTCTGTACGTAGTACGCGCAGATATCTTCGGCGATTTCGCCTGTTACGATCTGGGAAAAGCCCGATTGCGGGTCGCCGACACCTTCGTCGCGGATGACGCAGAGGTCGCCCTGACCGACGATGCCGCCAACGTCAAGCTTGCCGTTTGGCTTCAGCGGAAGATCAGCGTCGGGATTCTGGATATAGCCCTTGGTATTGCCCATATAGTCAGAAAC